>NZ_JBIWYK010000075.1:0-9686 GCF_044752385.1 Allobosea sp. CER48
CGAACGTGCCAATCCCGGATGGAATGATCTATATCCGACCACGCATTTCGATTGATCGAAAGCCCGGAGCCTCCGCATGAAACTCACCTGGTACGGCCATTCCGCCTTCCGCGTCGACATCGACGGCGCCGCCATCCTGATCGATCCGTTCTTCACCGGGAACCCGGCCTTCGACGGCGATATCGCCGCGATCGCCAAGGGCGTGAGCCATATCGTCGTCACCCATGGCCATGGCGACCATGTCGGCGATACGCTCGACATCGCCGCGAATGCCGGCGCCACGGTCATCACGAACTATGACCTCGCGATGCATCTGGCCGCTCAGGGCCTCAAGAGCTTCCAGCCCATGAACACAGGCGGCACCGTCGACCTCGGCCCGTTCAGCGTCACGCTCGTCCGTGCCGATCACTCGGCCGGGATGGGCGAGGGGGGCGTGAATGTCCCGGTCGGCAGCGCCAATGGCGCGATCCTCAAGGCGAAGGGCGAGAAGACGCTCTGGCACATGGGCGATACCGACATCTTCTCGGACATGGCGCTGCTTGCCGAGATCCACGGCGTCGAGGCCTGCATCTGCCCGATCGGCGATCGCTTCACGATGGGGGGCAAGGTGGCGGCGCTCGCAATGACCCGCTTCGTCAAGCCGAAGGTTGCGATTCCCGCGCATTTCGGCACGTTCCCGATCATCGACCAGAACGCCGATGCCTTCGTTGCCGGCATGCAGGGCAGTGGCATCGAGGTGCTGCTGCCGAAGAAGGGCGAGGCCTTCGCGATCTGAGCCGGAGAAACCGGCCCGATCGCTCAATGCTGATTTACGTTTGCCTGTTCGCCGCGCTATAGCGCGGCGAACCGTTTTCCGGCGCCGGCACGGCGCCCAGTCCAGGAGTCCGCCATGTCGGTCGATCTCGCCACCGTCAAACGCGTCGCGCATCTCGCGCGCATCGCCGTGCCGGAGGCCGATCTGCCCAAGCTGCAAGGCGAGCTCAACGCCATTCTCGGCTTCGTCGAGCAGCTCAACGAGGTGGATGTCGAAGGCGTCGAGCCCATGACGTCGGTGACCCCGATGGCGATGAAGCAGCGCGAGGACGTGGTGAATGACGGCGAGATCGCCGACACGATCGTCGCCAACGCCCCGGCCTCCGAGGACAATTACTTCATGGTGCCGAAGGTGATCGAGTGAGCGGCCGCTAGCCGCCTCATCGATCGTTCCGGAGAGGCCTTGCACCTTCCGGGATCGCCATCCGCCTGCAGAACGGAATTGAAACCGTGACCGATCTTACCCGCCTGACGCTGACCGAGGCCCGCGACGGCCTGAAGGCCAAGACCTTCTCCGCCACCGAGCTTACCAAGGCGCATATCGCCGCCGTCGAGAAGGCCCGCGCGCTCAACGCCTACATCCTGGAAACGCCCGAGCATGCCCTCAGGCAGGCGGCAGCCTCCGACGAGAAGCTTGCAAAGGGCGAGGCGCGCCCGCTCGAAGGCCTGCCGCTGGGCATCAAGGACCTCTTCGCGACCCAGGGCGTCCGCACCACCGCGTGCTCGAACATCCTCGGCAATTTCGTGCCGGCCTATGAGTCGACCGTCACCGCCCAGCTCTGGCGCGACGGCGCGGTGATGCTCGGGAAGCTCAACAATGACGAGTTCGCCATGGGCTCGTCCAACGAAACCTCGGCCTTCGGCAACGTCGTCAATCCCTGGCGCCGCAAAGGTTCCAATGTCGGCGCGGGGCAGGGCGGTGCCATCGAGGGCAACCATCTCGTGCCGGGCGGCTCCTCCGGCGGTTCGGCCTCGGCCGTCGCCGCCGATCTCTGCCTGGCCGCGACGGCGACCGATACGGGCGGGTCGATCCGCCAGCCAGCCGCCTTCACCGGTACGGTCGGCATCAAGCCGACCTATGGCCGCTGCTCGCGCTGGGGCACGGTCGCCTTCGCGTCCTCGCTCGACCAGGCCGGGCCGATCGCCAAGACGGTGCGCGACGCGGCGGTGATGCTGCGCTCCATGTCCGGCCATGATCCCAAGGATACGACCTCGGTCGACATGGCCGTCCCGGACTACGAGGCGTCCGTCGGCCGCTCCGTGAAGGGCATGAAGATCGGCATTCCCCGGGAATACCGGCTCGAGGGCCTGAACCCCGAGATCGATGCGCTCTGGCAGAAGGGTATCGAATGGCTCAGGGCGGCCGGCGCGGAGATCGTCGAGATCTCCCTGCCGCATACGAAATACGCCCTGCCGGCCTATTACATCGTCGCTCCGGCCGAGGCGTCCTCGAACCTCGCCCGCTATGACGGCGTCCGCTACGGCCTGCGCGAGCAGGGCAAGGAT
This sequence comes from Allobosea sp. CER48, assembly GCF_044752385.1. Taxonomy (NCBI): domain Bacteria; kingdom Pseudomonadati; phylum Pseudomonadota; class Alphaproteobacteria; order Hyphomicrobiales; family Alloboseaceae; genus Allobosea; species Allobosea sp. CER48. Next base: position 2,320 of record NZ_JBIWYK010000075.1, read on the forward strand.
ATCGTGGAGATGTACGAGAAGACCCGCGCCGCCGGCTTCGGCGCGGAGGTTAAGCGCCGCATCATGATCGGCACCTACGTCCTCTCGGCCGGCTATTACGACGCCTATTACCTGCGCGCCCAGAAGGTCCGCACGCTGATCAAGCGCGATTTCGAGACGGTGTATGGGCAGGGCATCGACGCGGTGCTGACGCCGGCCACGCCGTCCGCCGCTTTCGGCATCGGCGAGAAGGGCTCGGCCGACCCCGTCGAGATGTATCTCAACGACGTCTTCACGGTGACGGTGAACATGGCCGGCCTGCCCGGCATCGCCGTTCCGGCTGGCCTGGACGCACAGGGGCTGCCGCTCGGCCTCCAGCTCATCGGTCGCCCGTTCGACGAGGAGACCCTGTTCTCGCTCGGCGAGGTGATCGAGCAGGCTGCCGGCCGCTTCCCCGTGATGGAGAAGTGGTGGGGTTGAGAGCTTCCCTGCAGCGGGCTACGATCTGACAACGAAAAAGGGCCGCTCAAGCGGCCCTTTTTTCGTTTCCGGTATTGGAGGCCTGTAAGGGGGAGGCAGCTGCCGAAGCCACTGCCTCCATTCTGCGGTCAGTGTGCGCCGCTGGCCTGCTCGGACGCCTTGGCCTTGCGCCGGTTGCCGCCGAGGTCGGCGAGCCAGCGCACCATCACGTAGAACACCGGCGTGAAGATCAGGCCGAAGAAGGTCACGCCCAGCATGCCAGAGAACACCGCGATGCCCATCGCCTGGCGCATCTCGGCGCCGGCGCCGACCGAGATCGTCAGCGGCAGCACGCCGAGGATGAACGCCATCGAGGTCATCAGGATCGGCCGCAGACGGGTGCGGGCGGCGGCGATCGCCGCGTCGCGGCGGTTCATGCCTTCCTCCTCCGCCTGCTTGGCGAACTCGACGATCAGGATCGCGTTCTTGGCGGCGAGGCCGACGAGCACCACGAGACCGATATCGACGAGGATGTTCCTGTCCAGCCCGGCGTAGTTCACGCCGAACATCGCAGCCAGGATACACATCGGCACGATCAGGATGACGGAGAGCGGCAGCAGCCAGCTCTCGTAGAGCGCGGCCAGCAGCAGGAAGACGAAGACCACCGCAAGGCCGAAGGCGATGATCGCCGTATTGCCCGCGAGCTTCTCCTGTAGCGCGATCTCGGTCCATTCGAAGCCGAAGCCGGCCGGCAGCCGCTCCGCTGCGATCTTCTCGACCGCCGCGATGCCCTGTCCGGTCGAGAAACCATGCGCCATCGAGAGCTGCACTTCGGCCGCCGGGTAGAGGTTGTAGCGCGGCACGCGATAGGCGCCCGTCGTGTCGTGGAAGGATGCGATCGAGCCGATCGGCACCATCTCGCCATCCGCGTTGCGGGTCTTGAGATTGGCGACGTCGCGCGTCGTCAGGCGGAAGGGGTTGTCAGCCTGCGCGGTGACGCGATAAGTCCGGCCCAGCAGGTTGAAATCGTTGATGTAGGCCGAGCCCATATAGGTGGACAGCGTCTCGAAGATGCGCGTGATCGGGACGCCCAGCATCTCCGCCTTGGTGCGGTCGATATCGGCATAGATCTGCGGCGTCTTGGTCGAGAACAGCGTGAAGGGCTGCTGGATGCCAGGAACCTGCCCGGCCGAACCGGCGACGACCCAGGCCGCACCCTCCAGCGCTACAAGCCCGCGCCCGGAGCGATCCTGCACATAGCCCTTGAGGCCGCCGCCGGTGCCGATGCCGGGGATGGCGGGCGGCTCGATCAGCAGGGTGAAGGCTTCCGAGATGCCGAACATCTGCTGCCGGAGATCGGAGAAGATGCCCTGCGTGGTCAGCCCCTGCTTCTCGCGGTCCTTGAACGGCGCGAGGGTGACGAAGGCGACGCCGGTGTTCGGTGCGATCGTGAAGGTCGCGCCGTCGAGGCCGGCGAAGGCGACGGTATGGGCCACGCCGGGGCGCGACAGCAGGATATCGTTGGCCTTGCGCAGCACAGCGTCCGTGCGCTGCAGCGACGAGCCGGGCGGCAGCTGGATCACGGCGATGAAGTAGCCGCGGTCAAGCTGCGGCACGAGGCCGGTCGGCGTCCGGCGGATGTCCCAGACGGTTGCCGCGATAAGGCCGGAATAGACGATCAGCAGGATCACCGCGATGCGGATAAGCCGCGCGGTGACGCGGCCATAGGTGCGCGACAGCCAATCGAAGCCGGCGTTGAAATAGTGGAAGAACCAGCGCACGGGCGCGCCGAGCTTGTAGAAGAAGCCGTGCCGCTCGTTCTCGTCATGCTTCTTGTGCTGCTTGAGCAGCACGGCCGACATCGCCGGCGAGAGCGTCAGCGAGACGAAGCAGGAGATCGCGGTGGAGGCTGCGATCGTCACCGCGAACTGCTGGTAGAAGGTGCCCTGCAGGCCGCTGATGAAGGCGGTCGGGATGAACACCGCGCAGAGCACGAGCGCGATCGCCAGGAGCGCGCCGCCGACCTCGTCCATCGTCTTGTGCGCGGCTTCCTTGGGCGACAGACCCTCGGCGAGATAGCGCTCGACGTTCTCGACCACCACGATCGCGTCGTCGACGACGATGCCGATGGCGAGCACGAGCGCCAGCAGGGAGATCGTGTTGAACGAGATGCCGACGGCGCTCATCACAAGGAAGGTGCCCACCAGCGAGACCGGGATGGCGACGATCGGGATGATCGCGGCGCGCCAGGTCTGCAGGAACAGGATCACGACGATGACGACGAGCACGATGGCTTCGAGCAGCGTGTGCACCACCGCATCGACGGATTCGCCGATGAACTCGGTCGGGTTGTAGATGATGCGATGTTCGAGGCCCGGCGGGAACTGCTTGGCCATCTCGTTCATCGTGGCGATGAGCTTGTCGGAGGTCGCGAGCGCGTTCGAACCGGGGCGCTGGAAGACGCCCATCGCGACCGTGTTCTTGTTATCGAGATAGGCGTTCGAGGTGTAGTCCTGCGAGCCGAGCTCGACGCGCGCGATGTCGCGCACGCGGATCGTACCGCCATCCGCATCGGAGCGCACGACGATGTTCTCGAACTCGGCTACGTCGGTCAGGCGGCCCAGCGTGTTGACGGAGAACTGGAACGCCTCGTCGGACTTGGCAGGCGGCTGGTTGAGCGCGCCGGCGGCGACCTGGACGTTTGCCGCCCTGAGCGCGGCGACGACGTCGCCCGCAGTCAGGTTGCGCGCAGCCACCTTGGCGGGATCGAGCCAGATGCGCATCGAGAAGTCGCGCGCGCCGAAGACCTGCACGTCGCCGACACCGTCGACGCGGGTCAGCACGTCCTTCACGTACAGCGAGGCGTAGTTCGAGATGTACTGGGCGTCGCGGGATCCGTCCGGCGAGATCATGTTGACGACCATCAGGAAGTCGGGCGAGGCCTTGCGGACCTGGAGGCCGAGCGCGCGCACCTCCTGTGGCAGCCGCGGTTCGGCCTGCGAGACGCGGTTCTGCACCAGCACCTGCGCCTGGTCGATGTCGACGCCGGCCTTGAACACGACGTTGATCGTCACCACGCCGTCGCCGGTCGACTGCGACGAGATGTAGAGCATGTCGTCGACGCCGTTGACCTCCTGCTCGATCGGCGTCGCCACCGTGGCGGCGACGACCTCGGCCGAGGCGCCGGGATAGGTGGCGCGGATCGAAACCGTCGGAGGCGCGATCTCGGGGTACTCGGAGATCGGCAGGGAGCGCTGCGCGATAGCGCCGGCGATCGTCAGCAGCACCGAGAGGACGGTGGCGAAGATCGGCCGGTCGATGAAGAAATGGGCGAAGCGGAACATGGAAATGTCCTGTCCGGAAAAGGCGGGCGGACACCCGATGGCGTCCGTGTTTCAGAGCCGGGCCGTCATGGCCCGGGAAGCGGGCACCGGCTCTGGGGGAGCCGGCGCGTGATCGGTCAGTTGGTCGTCGCGACCTTGATCTCGCCCGGCTGGGGCGTGACGGCGACGCCGGGGCGGACCATCGGATTGGCGTTGCCGCCGACGATGATCTTGTCCTCCGGCGTCAGGCCGGAGCGGATGACCCTGAGCCCTTCGCTGATCGGCCCCAGCACGACGGTCTTCGGCACGACCTTGTTCTCGGGGCCGACCGTCAGCACGATCTTGTTGGCCTGGTCCGAAGAGATGACGGTGTCGGGCACCAGCAGGGCGTCGGCTTCGCCGGCGAAGAAGCGCAGGCGGCCGAACACGCCGGGCGTCAGGAACTGGTCCTTGTTGTCGAAGACGGCTCGGCCGCGGATCGTGGCGGAGCGCGCGTTCACGGCGTTGTCGACGAAGTTGACCTTGCCGCGGCGGCCCCATTTGGTCTCGTCCGAAAGGCGCACTTCGACGGGCACGCCGGCGTCGTTCCCCGCGCCGTCCCGCAAGCTGGCCATGCGGGAGTAGCGCAGGAAGTCTGCCTCGGAAACGTCGAAGGTGAAGTAGATCGGCGAGATCGCAACGATCGTCGTCAGCAGCGTGGCGCCCGACTGGCCACCGGCGATCAGGTTGCCTGGATCGACGCGGCGGTTCGAGATGCGGCCGGCGAGGGGTGCGCGGACCTCGGTCCACTCGAGGTTGAGCTCGGCGTTCTTGAGATTGGCCTCGGCGCCCTGCAGCGTTCCGACCGCGCTGTTGAGGTTGGCGCGGCGCTGGTCGACGTCGCGGGCCGTGATCGTGCGGTTCTGGGTCAGGCCTTCGGCACGTTCGACCTCGTTCTGCGCGAGCTCGACCTGCGCCTTGGCGCGCGCAACCTCGGCGCGAGCAACGTCGACTGCCAGTTTGTAAGGCCGCTGATCGATGGTAAAGAGGAGGTCGCCCTTCTGGACGAGCGAGCCGTCCGAGAAGTGCACGCGATCGATGAAGCCGGAGACGCGCGCGCGGACCTCGACCTGTTCGCTCGCCTCGAAGCGCCCGGTGAACTCGTCCCAGTTGGTGATGCGCTTGGCGAGAGGAGGCGCGACCTGGACCGGAGGAGCTGGCGGCGCTCCCTGAGCTGCGGCGTCAAACGCGGTGAGGCCGGTCGACGTGGCGAGAACGGTGAGCACCAGGCCGATAAGACGGCTGCGTGACATGGGGGAACTCCGAGTGACAGGCGGCGCAACCATAGCCGGTTTTGTAACCTTTGGCGCTAAAAGGGCTGAGGACTGACGAATGTCAAGATCCATCACCCGTCATTAATCGCGATATTGCGCCAGATAAGCCATATTCCCGCCATCTGGTTGCAGGAGCGCAACGGCACTGCACCATAATGCCGGTTTCGAAGGCAGCCACGCGCCGCAACGGAAGCTTGCCGCAGGCCCGCCGACATCGTAACGCGTAGGCGACCATCTCAGCCGGAAGACCACAGATGAATGCGCATGCCCGCCCCGCCGACCCGAAGAAGCTGATCAAGGGCGCGACCGGCGATTGGGAGATCGTGATCGGCATGGAGATCCATGCCCAGATCACCTCGAACGCCAAGCTGTTCTCCGGCGCCTCGACCGGTTTCGGCGCCGAGCCGAACGAGCATGTCAGCCTTGTCGATGCGGCGATGCCCGGCATGCTGCCGGTGATCAACGCCGAATGCGTCCGCCAGGCGGTCCGCACCGGCCTCGGCCTCAGTGCGCAGATCAACAACCGATCGGTCTTCGACCGCAAGAACTATTTCTATCCGGACCTGCCTCAGGGCTACCAAATCAGCCAGTACAAGAGCCCGATCGTGGGCGAGGGCGAGATCGTCGTCGATCTCTCGCCGACCGAGCAGATCACGGTCGGCATCGAGCGGCTGCATCTCGAGCAGGATGCCGGCAAGTCGATCCACGACCAGCATCCGACGATGAGCTTCGTCGACCTCAATCGTTCGGGCGTGGCGTTGATGGAGATCGTCTCGAAGCCGGACCTGCGCTCTGCGGATGAGGCGAAGGCCTATGTCTCGAAGCTGCGCACCATCCTGCGCTATCTCGGCACCTGCGACGGCGACATGGAGAAGGGTAACCTGCGCGCCGACGTGAACGTGTCCGTCCGCAAGCCCGGCGACGCCCTCGGCACGCGCTGCGAGATCAAGAACGTCAACTCGATCCGCTTCATCGGCCAGGCGGTCGAGGCCGAGGCGCGGCGCCAGATCGGCATCATCGAGGATGGCGGCAAGATCGACCAGGAGACCCGCCTCTACGATCCCGGCAAGGGCGAGACGCGTTCGATGCGCTCGAAGGAGGAGGCGCACGATTACCGCTACTTCCCCGACCCGGATCTGCTGCCGCTCGAATTCGACGACGCCTTCGTAGAGAGCCTGAAGGGCGCGCTGCCCGAACTGCCTGACGCCAAGAAGGCCCGCTTCATCGCCGAGTACGGGCTCTCGCCCTATGACGCTTCGGTGCTGGTCGCCGAGCGCGATCAGGCTGATTATTTCGAGGCGGTCGCCAGGGGCCGCGACGGAAAGGCCGCGGCGAACTGGGTCATCAACGAGCTGTTCGGCCGCCTCAACAAGGAAGGCCAGGACGTCACGACATCGCCGGTCTCGGCCGCCCAGCTCGGTGGCCTCGTCGACCTGATCGGCGAGGGCGTGATCTCCGGCAAGATCGCCAAGGACCTGTTCGAGATCGTCTGGACCGAGGGCGGGGACCCGCGCGAGATCGTCGAGGCCCGCGGCATGAAGCAGGTCACCGACACCGGCGCCATCGAGAAGGCCGTCGACGAGATCATTGCGGCGAACCCGGACAAGGTCGAGCAGGTCAAGGCGAAGCCGACCATGCTCGGCTGGTTCGTCGGCCAGGCGATGAAGGCCTCGGGCGGCAAGGCCAACCCGCAGGCTCTGAACGAAATCCTGAAGAAGAAGCTCGGCATCGAGTGATCATGTGACGCCTGCAGGTCTCGTCATCCGCGACGCTGAAGCCGCCGACGTTCCGGCGGTCAGGGCTCTTTTGGTCGAGACCTGGCATGCCACCTATGACGGCATCTATGGCTGGCAGCGTGTCGCCGAGATCACCAATGCCTGGCACTCGCCCGAGAACCTGCGCAGCCAGCTCGGCCGCGACGAAGGCGTCTTCCTCGTCGCGCTGATCGGCGAGGAGATCGTTGCCACGGCGTCGGCCCGGCCGGAGCGGGATGGAGCGGCATTGCTGACGCGGCTCTACGTCCTGCCCGCCTGGCAAGGCGTCGGCATCGGCCGCACATTGCTGCAGGTGGCGCTGGCCTGCTTTCCGCAGGCGCCGGTCGCGCGTCTGGAGGTCGAGAGCCAGAACGAACTGGCCATCGCCTTCTACGAGCGCATGGGCTTCTTCCTGCAGCGGCAGGCGCGCTTCGACGGCCGCGACGACACGCCCAACACGCTGCTGATGGCGAAGCGGCTTTTCTCCGCCTGAGCGTGGCGGCAACCGGACGAGACCTGCCTATGGCTACGACTGACGC
>NZ_JBIWYK010000076.1:0-9629 GCF_044752385.1 Allobosea sp. CER48
CCAATGTCTCGCCGGCCGATCGCGAGGCGGCGCTGGGTGCCGGCATGGATGATTGCCTGGCAAAGCCCCTGGAGCGCGAGGCCCTGCTGCGCTGGCTCAGACGCCTCTCGCACCGGCCGAACGGGTGCCTCTCGGCTTGACGGCCGTCACCGCTTCGACGCAGTTTTGTCGCGAAGTTGTAAGATGGTGCGGGCAAGCCTACCTCAAGGCCGAACGCGGCTGAGGGACAAGATTTGCGATGGCATTGCACGTTTCTGAAAGCAAGAACGCGCTGCCCTCCCGGTTTTCAGCCGGCAATCGGTTCACCCGATTCGCCCCGCTGATGCTGATCGCGGGCGGCCCGATGCGCCGGTTCGGCGCCGAGCCCGGAGAGGCGCCGCCATTGTCGGGCACACTCGGCCAGCTGGGTTCCCTCGAGGTGCGGCTGGCGCGCGGCCCGCGCGAGATTTGGCGTGCCCAGCGCTTGCGCTACCGCGTGTTCTACCAGGAAATGTCGGCCAAGCCCGACGTGATCGCGCGCATGTTCCGGCGGGACGCCGATCGTTTCGACAAGGCTTGCGACCATCTCCTCGTCATCGATCATGCCGCGCGCGGCCGCTTTGGCGGCATCAAGCCCAAGGTCGTGGGCACCTACCGCCTGATGCGGCAGAGCGCGGCGGAGCGGCTCGGTGGATTCTATACGCAGAGCGAATTCGACCTGGCGCCGATGCTCGCACGGCATCCCGGTCAGCGTTTCCTGGAGCTCGGCCGCTCCTGCGTGCTGAAGCCCTATCGCACCAAGCGCACGGTGGAGCTGCTCTGGTCCGGCATCTGGGCCTATCTGCAGCATCACCGCATCGACGCGATGTTCGGCTGTGCGTCCTTCGATGGCACCGATCCCGATGCGCTCGCGCTGCCGCTGAGCTTCCTGCATCATCAGGCTCGTTCGGATGGCGAGTGGGCCGCGACAGCGCATGCCGAGCATTTTGTCAGCATGGACCGCCTGCCGTCCGAGATGATCGACACCAAGCTCGCGCTCAAGCAGCTGCCGCCGCTGATCAAGGGCTATCTGCGTATCGGCGCCCGCTTCGGCACCGGCGCCGTCATCGATCGCCAGTTCGGAACGACCGACGTGCTCGTCGTGCTGCCCGTCTCGGCAATCGACAAGCGCTATGCCGACTACTATGGCGGCGAGACCCCGCGCCACGCCGCTTGACGAAAGCTATTCGCCGGCTTTGGCCAGGGCGCGCAACGCTTCGCGATAGGTCGGGTAGCGGAAGGCGTAGCCCAGTTCCCGCTTCACCAAAGCGTTCGAGACGCGCTTGCTCTCCCCATAGAAGCTCGCGGCCATGGGCGAGAGCTGCGCCTGCGCAAACGGGATTTCAGGTGGCGGCTGCAACCCGGTTAGCTCCGCCGCGAAGGTGATGACGTCCTGCGGCGGGCCGGGCTCATCGTCCGTGACGTTGTAGACCGCGTCGTTGCGCGGCTGAGCCAGCGAGGCCATCAGCACGCCGGCTATGTCGTCGACATGGATGCGGTTGAAGACCTGCCCCGGCTTGATCAGGCGGTTCGCGGTTCCCGTGCGCAGCTTGGTGATGGCGTTGCGGCCGGGGCCGTAGATCCCGGAGAGGCGGAAGATCTGCACCGGCCTGCCGCTGTCGCGCCCAAGCTGCAGCCAGGCCTCCTCTATGGCGACGCGCTGCCGGGTGCGGGCGTTGGTGGGCGCCGGCGGAGTGGCCTCGTCGATCCATGCGCCGTCCTGGTCGCCGTAGACGCCGATCGTGGAGAGATAGCCGATCCAGCGCAGGTTGGGCGCGGCGGCGAGCGACGCGCGCAGCGGTCCGAGCGCCGGGTCGCCATCCTCCGCCGGCTGTACCGAGACGAGAACGGCGTCAGCCTCCGCCACCGCCTTCCCGAGAGCCGATGACACGGCGAAACCGTCGAAGACGAGCGTGCGGATGCCCTCGCGGCTGAGCCGGCCGGCCTTCTCGGCCGAGCGCACCGTGCCCGTCACCTCCCATCCCTGCGCCAATGCGGCGCGCGCGAAAAAGCCGGCCGAATAGCCGAGGCCCAGGATCAGGATGTTCATGCGGCGTCTTCCGTCTCAGGCGTGAAGGCGCGCCATTCGGCGCGCACTTGCGGGTCGTCCTCGCCACCAAGCTGGGAGGGAGCGAGCTGGCGGGCGCGTGCGACGTCGAGCCGGCCCAGCGCCCAGACCGCCATTGCCCGGACGAGCGGCGACGGGTCGGCGAGATGGGGCAGGGCGCTTTCGACGAGTTCCGGCCGGCCGCTGTTGCCGATCGCGATCAGGACATTGCGCAGGAAGCGGTCGCGCCCGGTGCGCTTCACGGGCGTCCCGGCGAACAGCGCGCGGAACGCGGCGTCGTCGAGGCGGGCGAGCGCCGCGAGGTCGAGCCCGTCGAGTTCGTCCTTCAGGGCGAGCCGGGTTTCCTGCGCGGTCTGCGCGAACTTGTTCCAGGGGCAGACGGCGAGGCAGTCGTCGCAGCCGAAGACGCGGTTGCCGATACCCCGTCGCAATGCCACGTCGATATGGCCGGCATGTTCGATGGTAAGGTAGGCGATGCAGCGCCGTGCATCGAGCTGATAGGGCGCCGGAAAGGCGTCGGTCGGACAGATTTCGAGGCAGCGCCGGCAGGAGCCGCAATGATCGCGCTCGGCGGCGTCCGCCGGCAGCTCGGCGGTGGTGTAGATCGCGCCGAGCAGCAGCCAGGACCCGTGCTCGCGCGAGACCAGCACCGTATGCTTGCCCTGCCAGCCAAGCCCGGCGGCCTGCGCGAGCGGCTTCTCCATGACCGGGGCGGTATCGACGAAAACCTTGACGTCGGCGCCGCCGCGCGCCGCGAGGAGGCCGGCGATGCTCTTCAGCTTGCCCTTGATGACGTCGTGGTAGTCCCGCCGGCGGGCATAGAGCGATATCGCGGCCTTCCCGGGCTGGGCGAGCATGGCGAGCGGGTCGCCCTCGCCGGCGTAGTTCATGCCGAGCATGACGACCGAGCGAACCTCGCTCCAGAGCTGGCGCGGATCGGCGCGCTGGTCCCGGCGCTCCGCCATCCATCCCATCTCGCCTTGATAGCCGCTGGCGAGCCAGGCTTCGAGCCGCTCCGGCGCCTCAGGTATGGCATTGGCGGCCGCGACGCGCATCAACGCGAAGCCTTCGGCGTGCGCCCTTTCCGCGACGGCGCGCTTGAGCTTCTCCGGGCTCAAAAATCCAGATTGTCGTAATGGGCGCTCGGAGCCATGCCTGGCATGCGGTCGCTGAGCAGCGGCCGGAAGCTCGGTCTCGACTTGATCCTCGCATACCATGAGCGAGCCGCCTCATCCTCTTCCCAGGGTACGTCGCCGAGATAGTCGACGCAGGACAGGTGCGCTGCCGCCGCGAGATCGGCATAGCTCAGCTGCGGCCCGGCGAGCCAGTTCCTCTTGGCCAGCAGCCACGAGATGTAGCGCAGATGATAGCGCACATTCGCCCGGGCCGCGCGGATCGCGCTCATCTCCGGCGGGCCGCCGCCATCGTCGCGGCTCATGAACCGCTTCATCACCTTTTCCAGCACGAGCGGGCCGGTGATCTCCTCATGGAACTTGAGGTTGAACCAGTCCAGCAGGCGGCGCACCTCGACGCGTTCGCCCGGCCCCTCCGGCAGGAGGCGGCGGTCGCCGAACGCCAGCCCGCGGGTCTCGTCGAGATATTCCGCGATCGGTCCGGCGCCGGGCACGGGCAGGCCGTTCTGCTCCTGAAAGACGGGCGTCGTCCCCGCCGTATTGAGCTCGAGGAATTCCCGTCGCCGCTCCCAGACGCGCTCCTCGACCAGCTCGGCCTCCATGCCGAACTCGCCGATCACGAGACGGATGAAACGCGAATGCGGACACAGCGGGTAATGGTACAGGGTCGCCATGGCACTCATGAAGACTTGTGAAGCAGGCAAAATGCGTCGGAAGCAGGGCCGCCGGACTTTGTAGCGATCCGAAGGGGCGGCCGAGGCTTGCTATAATCGCGCCCGAAAAGCGTCACAACCCGCCGCGATGCGGGTGCCGACAATTTGTCCCGGCTCCTTCGCGAAGTGGTAACCAATTTGCAAAGGCCTGGGCGTAAGCCGACGAGACGATGCCCGAAGCCAGCCAGGCTCGGCGTGATTCGCGCGAGGATGCTCCCGCATGCAGAACCTGATCGAAGCCTTCGTCCTCGGCATCGTCGAGGGCCTGACCGAGTTCCTGCCCGTGTCCTCGACGGGGCACCTCCTGCTGCTGGGGCACTTCCTCGGCTTCGAGTCGAACGGCAAGACCTTCGAGGTCCTGATCCAGCTCGGCGCGATCCTGGCGATCCTGCTGGTCTATTTCCGCCGCCTGCTCGACATCGCGGTCCGGCTGCCGACGGATCCTTCCGCCCGGCGCTTCGTCATCGGCGTGCTGATCGCCTTCCTGCCCGCCGCGATCATCGGCGCCCTGCTGCACGGCTTCATCAAGACCGTGCTGTTCAACCCCTTCATCGTCTGCTGCACGCTGATCGCCGGCGGCCTGATCCTGCTCGTCGTGGACGAGATGGAGCTGCAGGAGAAGCACACCGACGCCACCGCCTTCCCGCTGCCGATGTATTTCAAGATCGGCCTGATCCAGTGCCTGGCCATGGTTCCCGGCGTCTCGCGCTCGGGCTCGACCATCGTCGGCGCCATGCTGCTGGGCGCCAGCAAGCGCGCCGCGGCGGAGTTCTCCTTCTTCCTCGCCATGCCGACCATGGCGGGCGCCTTCGCCTATGACCTGCTCAAGAGCTACAAGGATCTCACCTTCGACGACGGCATCCTGATCGTCGTGGGCTTCGTCGCAGCCTTCTTTTCGGCACTGATCGTGGTGCGCAGCTTCCTCGACTTCGTCTCGAAGCGCGGCTTCGCCCCCTTCGCCTGGTGGCGCATCGTGGTCGGGATGGTCGGGCTGGCCGGCCTCTGGATCGTCGGCTGAGGCTCAGGCCGGCCGCGACGTATCGGCCAGCGAATCCGCCAGCGTCGGGGAGCGTGCGGCCAGCAATTGCGGCAACGAGGCCGTCTGCCGCTCGATCATGCGGTGGACGACCGGCGGGTTCGGCCCGCTGTGCAGGGCTCTGACGCGCTCGCCGATCTCGGCATCGGCCTGGGTGACGCGCTGGTTCTGCCGGACATATTCGACCCAGGTCGGGCTGTCATAGCGCTCGATCCAGAGTGTCGGGTCGGTCAGGTCGCGCAGCAGGGTCCAGTGCCTCGCGCCATCGCGCCGCCGGATGCGCCGCCGCTCCGCCATCACGTTCAGGAAGGCGACGACGTCCTCAGGCTTGACGATGTACTCGATCGTGACGATGACCGGACCGGAGCGCGGCTCGATATCGACCGCGACCTTCGGCTCTCTCCAGCGGCTGAGCGGATCGAGATTGAGTGCCTCCAGCGGCGGCAGCCGGTAGCGCAGGCCGAGTGCCGCGCCGGCGAGCAGCGTGACGGCCGAGATCAGCAGGGCCTTCTCCACGCCGAAATGCTGGGCGAGGCGGCCCCAGGCCCAACTCCCGGTCGCCATGCCGCCGAAGGCCGCCATCTGGTACAGCGCGAGCGCGCGACCGACCACCCAGCGCGGCGCCGAGAGCTGCACCGTGGCATTGAAGGTGGAGAGCGCCAGCACCCAGCAGGCGCCGCAGACGAACAGCCCGACCATCGCCAGCGGCATCGTGGTGCTGAGCGCGACGAAGATGACGCCCACGGCATAGGCCGTGAAGGTGGAGCGCACCAGCGCCTCGGTGCTCATCGCACGCCGCAGCCTCGCGCTCATGAAGGCGCCGACGACTGCGCCGGCCCCGAAGGCGCCGAGCAGGACGCCATAGGTGAGCGGGCCGCCGCGCACCAGGTCGCGCGCGATCAGGGGCAGCAGCGCGAGGCCGACGATGGCGCCGAAGCCATAAACGAAGGCACGCAGGATGACCGAGCGGATGTTCGGGGACATCGCGACGTAGCGCACGCCGGCGCTCATCGCGATCAGCAGCGTCTCGCGCGGCAGGAGCCGCTCGACCTTGGGCGGCTGCCAGCGGGCGAGCACGATGAGCAGCGGGATGTAGCTGACGGCATTGATGGCGAAGGCGGCGACCGCGCCGGCGGCCGCGACGATGGCGCCGCCGATCGCCGGGCCGACGCTGCGGGCGATGTTGAAGGCGACGCTGTTCAGCGTCACCGCAGCCGGCACGTCGCGGCGCGGCACCATATCGCCGACCGAGGATTGCCAGGCGGGATTGTTGAGCGCCGTGCCGCAGCCGATCAGGAAGGTGAAGGTCAGGAGTAGCCAGGGATTGATCAGGCCGAACCAGGCGCAGAGCGCCAGCCCGATCGAGACCAGCAGCATGAAGACCTGGGCGGTGAGCAGAATCTTGCGCCGGTCGTAATTGTCGGCGATCGCGCCGGCCGCCAGCGAGAACAGCATCACCGGCAGGGTGGTCGAGGATTGCACCAGCGCCACCATCTCGGCCGAGGGCGAGATCGACGCCATCATCCAGGAAGCGCCGACAGCCTGGATCAGGCCGCCGAAATTCGAGGCTAGGCTGGCGAACCAGACGGCGCGGAAGATCGGCTGCTGCAGTGGGACGAAAGGCGAGACCCGGGCCTGCGCGGGCCTGATGCCTTCCGAGGCTAACTCGGCTTCTACGACATCGGCCGTGGGCTGGGCGTGCTCATCGTCAGGCATGTCATAGGGTTAGAGCATGAGTGCTGGAGGGGGAAACCCTTTCCATCTGGAAGATGTCGAAACTTGGAAAGATTTTCTTTTCACGCGGCCCGCGCCGCGACGGGCTGGCGCGCCTGCCGCGGCGGGCGCGGCCTGCGGGCACGCAGGCCATGGCCGAACGCGACCAGGAGGCCCGCGAGCGCGACCCAGTGCGCCGGCCGCAGCGAGGCGTAATCCTGGTAGGTCAGGATGTCGGCATTGGCCTGGAAGACCAGCCAGGCCGAGACGCCGGAGGTCGCCTCGTACCAGGCCGCCTCCAGGCCGGCAGTGAGCAGGCCGCCGAGAAGCGCGACACCGGCTAGGGACGGCACGGTCACCGGCAGCTTCCAGCGATAGAGGCCGCGATAGAGTATCAGCAGCATGAAGAGCCCGCTCATCAGCACCGGTTCGGTGACGTCGATCTTCGATTGCAGCGCGAAATGCAGCAGCGCCAGCATCGCGATCGGATAGACGAGATTATGCAGGCGCTGCCAGTTCTTGCCGAGCCGCCTGATCATGCCGTCGGTCGAGGTCGCGCCGAGCGCGACGAGGCCCAGCAGCGCGACGAAGCCGATGGTCAGGTAGAAGCGCTTGACGATCTCGGAAACGATCAGCCCCCAGTCGAAGGCCATGTCGATGCAGTAGAGCGCGAGATGGCCGAGAGCATAGGCCATCACGCCGAGTCCGAGCATGCGGCGGATGCCGATCAGCTTGCCCCAGTCGAAGAGCCGCCGGAAGGGCGAGACGGCGAGCGTGACGATGAGGATTCTGACCGTCCAGGTCCCCGTCTGGTGGATGGCCTGCGTCCAGGGCTTCGAGCCGAGCTGATGCATCCAGGCGGCGTGCAGCAACAGCAGCGCCGGCACCAGCAGCAAGGCGAAGGTTGCGGCCCGCAGCGCCGAGAAGCGGCCCTGCCGGTCAGTCCATGGCAGCCATGCCTTCAAGGGGTGGTCTCCGATGCTTGCGCTCATGCCTCGGCATAAACGATGGGGTCGGCCACTGTCCTGCACGTCTGGACACAAGCGCGTGAATGCAGTGTCCTGCCGGCCCTTTCATCTGGGCTCGATCATGGCTTCCAGCAATCCCACCGTCGTCTTCGATGTCGGCAATGTCCTGCTGCGCTGGGATGCGCGGCTGATCTACCGATCGCTGATTCCCGATTCCGAACGGCTGGACTGGTTTCTGCAGAATGTCTGCACCATGGCCTGGAACATCGAGCAGGATCGTGGCCGCTCATGGGAGGAGGGCGTGGCGCTCCTGGTGGCCCGTCATCCGGAATGGGCGCGCGAGATCCGCGCGTTCGACGAGCGCTGGCACGACAGCGTGCCGCATACCATCGCCGACAGCGTCGCGGTGCTGGAGGACCTGAAGATGCAGGGCGAAAAGGTCTACGCCATCACCAATTTCTCGCGCGAGAAATGGGCGGAGTGCCTGATCCGCTTCCCGTTCCTGCAGAGCTTCGACGGTGTCGTCGTCTCCGCCCACGAGCGGCTGCTGAAGCCTGACCCGGCGATCTACGAGGTGCTCTTCGGCCGCTACGGCCTGAAGGCCGGGGACTGCATCTTCGTCGACGACAGCGAGAGGAACGTGGCGGCGGCCCGCGATGTCGGCATGCGGACCGTCCATTTCGTGGAGCCCATCGACCTGCGCGCGGAGCTGCGCGGGCTGGGCCTCAGGCTCTGACCCGCAGAGCCCGACTTTCGAGGGCGCCGGCCTTCAGGCGGCGCTCTTGATCGCGACGGTGGGGGCGAGGCCTTCGGCATCGGCGCCGCGCGCCTCGCGCAGGAGGCGGGTGCCGGCCCTGGTCGCGAGGAAGTCGGCGAGGACGGCGTCCTCCTGGCGCACGAAGCCCTTGGCGGGCAGCTTGCCGGCGAGGAAGAGCTCGATCATCGCGACGCAGCCGGCGGCGGTGGTGAGCTGGATCGCGCCGAGCTCGTCATTGCCGTCATAACGCAGCACCACGCTCTCTTCTTCCAGGCGGCCGTTGCGCTCGCCGACGCCGGTCACGAAGATCACGACGACGTCCTTGCGGGTGAAGGGCGCGGAGTGGCTGAGGATGCGGCGCATGGTCTCGCGGTCATCGGCGAGCTCGAGATCGCGCAGCAGCAGCTTCATGATCTCGGCATGGCCGGGATAGCGCAGCGTCTTGTAGCTCATGTTGCGGACCTTGCCGGCCAGCGTCTCGGTCAAAGTGCCCAGCCCGCCCGAGGTATTGAAGGCCTCGTAGGCCACGCCGTCGATCATCACGCCTTCGATGCCTTCCAGCGCCGGAACCAGGGTCGGCTGGCCGTCGAAGACGATCTCGCAGGGGTTGCAGTACTCGTTGATCAGGCCGTCGACAGACCAGGTCACGTTGTAGCGCAGCGCATTGGTCGGGTAGAGCGGGAGCGCGCCGACGCGCATCTTGATGGTGCGGACGTTCTCGAAGCGCGCCGCCATGTCGGCGCCGAGGATGCAGATGAAGCCGGGGGCGAGGCCGCATTGCGGCACCAGCGCGACGTCGGAGGTGGCGCCGAGCTCCTTGATGTAGGAGGTGGTGGCGACGTCCTCGGTGAGGTCGAAATAATGGGTCTTGGTCTCGGCGGCGACCTTCGCGATGCCCTTGTTCAGGAAGTAGGGGCAGGCGCTGACGACGATGTCGCGGTCCTTCAGGAAGGCGCGGAGCGCGTCGAGACTGGAGGCATCGACCGTCTCCGTGGCGAAGCGGCCGCCGGCGGCGTGCTTGAGCTGGGCCGCGGAGGCGTCGGCGAGCGTCACGTCATGGCCCTGCTCGGCGAGCATGCCGGCGATGATGACGCCGATCTGGCCGGCTCCGAGCACGGCTACGCTCTGCTTCTTGATGGTCATGTCGCGATCTCCTGACGGGTCGGGCAGGCAACGCACCTCCCTCTCGTGCCAAGCATCGCTTCAGGCTGCGTGGGCTTTAA
>NZ_JBIWYK010000077.1:0-9512 GCF_044752385.1 Allobosea sp. CER48
CAAAGGCGTCCATCCAGGCCTCGAGACGGTCTCCGAGCGCCTCGGACAGACCGATATCCTCGGCATCGACGGCCTTGCGCTTGCCCTTGGCGTCGATCTGCCAGAGCCCGCTGCGGCCGAGCCATTCCGGCGCGATCAGGAGCGTGCCGCTCATGAACGCTCCTCGAGGTCCCTCGTGAAGAAGGGGTTGAGCGGCGCCGAGGGGCCGTTGCCGGCGAAGCCCTTGAAGCTTCCCTCCTCCGCGATCAGCCGCGTCGCCTCGATGAAGGCGGCCCAGGCCGCGCGCGCGAGTGCCCCGCCGATCGAGATGCGCCGGGCGCCAGCCGCCGCGATATCCGAAACCGAAAGACCGAAATCGCCATAGACCAGAGCATTCACCGGCCTGCCGCCGGCAGCCGAGACGATGGCAGCGATATCGGCCGCTGTCTTCGGGCCGGGCGCGTAAAGCACGTCGGCGCCGGCAGCCGCATAGGCCTCGATGCGGCGCACAGATTCCTTCAGCGGCTCGGGATGACCGGTGAGGAAGCACTCCGCCCGCGCCGTCAGTACCACGCCGGAACCGGTATCATCGATCGCCTTGCGCGCGGCCCTGATGCGCTCGACCGCGAGTTCGAACGGATAGAGCGGTTCGTCCGACCGCCCGGTCGCGTCCTCGATCGAAAGACCGGCGACGCCGGTCGCGACGCAGAGCTTCACGTTGGCGGCGACGCCGTCCGGAGTATCGGCATAGCCGTTCTCGAAATCGGCATTGACCGGCAGGTCCGGCACCGCCTTCACCATCTCGGCGATATGCGCGAGCATCATGTCGCGCGGCACGTCCTGGTCGGCGCGCGCCTGCGTGAAGGCAAAGCCGGCGCTCGTCGTCGCCAGCGCCTTGAAACCCTGCCCGCGCAGCCAGCGGGCCGAGCCGAGATCCCATGGATTGGGCATCACGAAGCAGCCGGCCTCGTGCAGCTTGCGGAAAGCTTCGACTTGCGGGCTCTGTGCCATCTTTAAATCGTTTCAAATGGAGGCCGACCGAACGGCTGCCATAGTGTCGAGGGTCGGCTCGTTTGTCAGCCCCGTTGCCGCGCGTCGCGCAGCGAACGCCGATGCGCGGGCGGAATGGCATGGGCAGCGACGCGTGCGGCGAGCGCCACCGTGAAGGAGGCCGGAGCCGCTTGGCATCCCGCACGCGCTGCGGCGCGACGTGCCGCTGCGCGGGTGCGTGATCGTTCGACGAGAAGGCGTCGATGGCAGCGCGCGGGAAGGCGCTGCCCCCGGGTGACGGCCCCGTGTCTGCGCCGCGGCATTTCATGCCGCAGCGCGCACGGGATGACACCTTCGAACGCGACGCCCGCTCAGTGGTTGTCGCGCGGGATACCGAACTTCTTGTGGATCTTCTGGTACTTGACCGCGGGCTTGAGAACCATGCCCTCGGAGAGTTCGCCCACGATCTTGCGCTGGATCTCCTGCCAGGGTGTCTGGCTCTTCGGGTACTTGTAGCCGCCCGAGGCCTTGAAGTCGGCCTTGCGCTGCGTGAGCTCCTCATCCGAGATCAGGATGTTGGCGCTGCGCTTCTTGAGGTCGATACGGACCTTGTCGCCGGTCTTCAAAAGCGCAAGGCCACCGCCGGTCGCCGCTTCCGGCGAGGCGTTGAGAATCGAGGGCGAGCCGGAGGTGCCGGACTGGCGTCCGTCGCCGACGCAGGCGAGCGCAGTGACACCCTTCTTGATGAGGTAATCCGGCGGTCGCATGTTCACCACCTCGGCCGCGCCGGGATATCCGATCGGGCCGACGCCGCGGATGAACAGGATGCAGTGCTCGTCGATGGCGAGCGCGGGATCGTCGATGCGGTGGTGGTAGTCCTCCGGTCCGTCGAAGACGATGGCGCGGCCCTCGAAGGCCATCGGGTCCTTCGGGTTCTCCAGATAGCGCTTGCGGAATTCCGGCGTGATCACGCTGGTCTTCATGATCGCGGAATCGAACAGGTTGCCGGAGAGGTTCAGGAAGCCGGACTGGGCCTTCATCGGCTCGTCATAGCTCTTGATCACCTCGCGCGCGATCGAGAAGGCGCCCTTGCAGTTCTCTTCCAGCGTATGGCCATTGGCGGTGATGGCAGGCTTGAGCTTGCCCTTCTCGACCAGCTCCGCGATCACCGCGGGCAGGCCGCCGGCACGGTAGTAATCCTCGCCGAGATACTCGCCGGCCGGCTGCAGGTTCACCAGCAGCGGGATCTCGTAACCGATCTTCGTCCAGTCCTCGTTGTCGAGCTCGACGCCGATATGCTTGGCGATGGCGTTGACGTGAATCGGGGCATTGGTCGAGCCGCCGATCGCCGAATTGATGACGATGGTGTTCTCGAACGCCTCGCGCGTCAGGATCTTCGAAGGGATCAGGTTCTCCCAGACCATCTCGACGATGCGCTTGCCCGTAAGATAGGCCATCTCGTAGCGGTCGCGGTAAGGCGCCGGGATCGCAGCCGCGCCGGGCAGCGTCATGCCCATCGCCTCGGCCAGCGAGTTCATCGTCGAGGCCGTGCCCATGGTGTTGCAGTGGCCAGCCGAAGGAGCCGAGGAGGCGACGAGCTCGACGAAGCCCTTATAGTCGATCTCGCCCGCGGCCATCATCTGGCGCGCCTTCCAGACGATCGTGCCGGAACCGGTGCGCTCGCCGCGGAAGGAGCCGTTCAGCATCGGACCGCCGGGCAGCGCGATCGCGGGGATGTCAACCGTCGCGGCCGCCATGATCTGGGCCGGGGTCGTCTTGTCGCAGCCCGTCGTCAGCACGACGCCGTCGAGCGGGTAGCCGTAGAGGATCTCGACCAGCGAGAGATATTGCAGGTTGCGGTCGAGCGACGCCGTCGGCCGCTTGCAGGTTTCCTGGATCGGGTGGATCGGGAACTCGAACGGCACGCCGCCCATTTCGCGGATGCCATCACGGACGCGGTGCGCCAGCTCGATATGATGGCGGTTGCAGGGAGCGATGTCGGAGCCGGTCTGCGCGATGCCGATGATCGGCCGCCCGGACTGCAGCTCCTCGCGCGACAGGCCGAAGTTCATGGTGCGCTCGATATAGAGCGCCGTCATGTCGGCATTGGCGGGATTGTCGAACCACGCCTTGGAGCGCAGCTGCTCGGGCTTGATGCGCCGAACGGGCTTCTTGCCGGAAGTCTTGCCAGGTTCCTTGGCCATCTCGTTTCCTCTCGCGCGGCTCGGCGCTGACGGCCGGTTGCCGATCTTTCTTTCAAACGATTTGAGACAAGCCATCATGCCCATCGCCCGTGGCTCGGCAAGGCCCATTCTGGCTGATAGTCATACTATTTATTCATGCTGTATGCAGTATGCAACAAGCTCTGATGCATGGAGCATGCTTGCCGCCCTGCCCGTTTGACGCCAAGAAAAGGCGGGCCGGAAACCAAGCCGACAGAGCAGGCCGCCTGCCCGCCCGAAAAGCGCCGCCGAGGAAACGCGCCATGAGCCTTCACGTCGTCCCGTCCTTTGCCCGCATCGGCGAGGAAAACGCCTTCGCCGTGCTGGCACGCGCCACCGAACTGCAGCGCCAGGGCAAGGACATCATCAATCTCGGCATCGGCCAGCCTGATTTCGCGACGCCGGACCACATCGTCGAAGCCGCCGTGAAGGCGCTGCGCGACGGTCATCACGGCTACACCCCGGCCAACGGCATTCTGCCGCTGCGCGAAGCCGTCGCCGCGGACCTGCACAAGCGCTTCGATGTCGAGGTCTCGCCCGAGAGCGTGATGATCGTGCCCGGCGGCAAGGTCACCATGTTCATGGCGATCCTGATGTTCGGTGAGCCCGGCGCCGAAATCCTCTATCCGGACCCCGGCTTCCCGATCTATCGCTCGATGATCGAATATACCGGCGCGACGCCGATCCCGGTGCCGATCCGCGAGGAGAACGGGTTCGCCTTCTCGGCCGAGGAAACGCTGGCGCTGATCACGCCGAAGACGCGACTGCTGATCATCAACTCGCCCGCGAACCCGACCGGCGGCGTCACGCCGAAGAGCGAGATCGACAAGCTCGTCGCCGGGCTCGCCAAGTTCCCGGACGTCGCGATCATGTCGGACGAGATTTACGACCAGATGGTCTATGACGGCGAGAGGCATGTCTGCCTGCTCAGCTATCCCGAGATCCGCGACCGGCTGATCCTGCTCAATGGCTGGTCCAAGACCTATGCGATGACCGGTTGGCGTCTCGGCTACTCGGTCTGGCCGAAGCCGCTGCTCGACAATGCCCGCAAGCTCGCGGTGAACTCGCATTCCTGTGTCAACGCCCCCGCGCAATGGGCCGGGCTCGCCGCGCTGACCGGCCCGCAAGATGCGGTGCATATGATGCTGGCGGAGTTCGACCGGCGCCGGAAGGCCGTGGTGAAGGGGCTGAACGACCTGCCAGGCATTTCCTGCATCGAGCCCAGAGGCGCGTTCTACGCCTTCCCGAACGTCTCGCAGACCGGCTGGAAGGCGAAGAAGCTCGCCTCGGCCCTGCTGGAGGAAACCGGCGTCGCCACGATCGGCGGCCCCGATTTCGGCGTCCATGGCGAGGGCTATATCCGCCTCTCCTATGCCAACTCGCTGGAGAACATCGAGAAGGCGCTGGAGCGCATGAAGGCGTTTCTCACCAGCGCGAAAGCCGCCTGACCATGATCACCTGCTACCTGCGCTATATCGTCGACCCCCACAAGCTCGAAGCCTTCGAGGCCTATGGCAAGCTCTGGATTCGGCTGGTCGAGAAATTCGGCGGCAAGCACCACGGCTATTTCATGCCGTCGGAAGGCGTGTCGAACGTCGCGCTGGCCATGTTCAGCTTTCCGTCGCTGGCGGCCTATGAGGACTATCGCAAGCGGTCGTTCGCCGACCCCGAGTGTCAGGCAGCCTTTGCGATGAACGAGAAGGAGCGCTTCATCATCAGCTATGAGCGCTCGTTCTTCAGGCCGGTTTTCGAGGACGATCAGGGCGTCAGGCGCGTAGCCTGAACAGCAGCGCTTCAGTTGCGCGCCGCGGTCGCGGTCACGCCGGGATCGACCTTGAAGCTCGATGCCTCGATGACCGCCGTGCCGATCATCGTCTTCACCGAGATGCGAACCGGCACCATCACGTCGGTTCCGGCCACAGGCGCGAGCCAGGCGGTGATGTCCCTGTTCTCGGCCATGAACTTCGTGCTCGGCCGCAACGCGCGATGCCCCGCGATCGGCACGTAGCGCGCCTGGCAGATCGAGACCGGGCCGCTGTAGCCGTCGAGCTTGACGGTGCGGGTGCCGGCGCTGCTGAGCTTGATGTCGTAGCGGGCGGCGCCGTCGAAGATCGGCAGCGTGCGGTTGCAGGCGCCGTCCTTCCCCTTGGCGTTGACCGGCATCAGGAAGGCGCTGAGCGGATCGACGATGTTGCGCCTGTGGCTCTCGGTGAGCGGCACGCGATCCGGCTTTTCGTCGATCGGCGGCTCGATATCGACGCCGGCGACGCTGTTGTCGGCGAGCGCCATGCGCACGGTGCGGCTCTCGCTGGAATTGGCCGAGCTGACCGCGAAGGCCTTGGGCGCCAGCTTGCCGCCGACGAAATTGCCGCTGGCAGCGCCGGAGCCACGCCCACCGGTGACGCCGCCGACGATGCCCGTCAGCTTGGCCGCCATGTCGAGCTTGTAGCCCGCCCCGTCGATTCCCCCGCTCAGGCTCGCAGTGCCCAGCGTGATGCCGAGAAGCGAGACGTCATAGCGCGCGTCGAGCGAGGCCGCGCCGGCAACCTCGGCCAGGCAGGCTGCGAGAAGCAGCCCAGCGAGCGGCGATGCGACGGCGGACTTCATCCATGGCCTCCGGAACGGCGCGGTTCTGCGCGACATGCACTGCGATTCGGCCCGAATCATGACCGATTGCCCATCGCGGCAGAGCGAGGGCCGATTGCAGCATCGGGCGGCCCTCTTTACACTCCGTTAACGCTGAAGGCGATGTGAACAGGCCGCCTGACTTTTCCTTGACGCGGCCTGCCTCGTTGGCTATGGAACCCCGACTTCAATTTGACTTCCGGTGCTCGCCGGCACGTCGCGTGTCGGTTTTTTTGTTTGAGCGACCCGGGGATGTAAGGAACGATTGCCATGGCCCGCCGTTGCGAACTGACCGGGAAAGCCACCCAGACCGGCCACCTCGTCAGCCACTCGAACCGTAAGACGAAGACCGTCTTCCGCCCGAACCTTGTGAACGTCACGCTGCAGTCGGACGCGCTCGGCCGTTCGGTGCGCCTGCGCGTCTCGGCGAACGCCCTGCGTTCGGTCGAGCATCGTGGCGGCCTCGACGCCTTCCTGATCAAGGCTTCGGCCGGCGACCTCTCGGTCGGCGCGCTCGCCCTGAAGCGCGACCTCGAGAAGAAGCTCGCCGCCAACTGAGCGGGTTTCCCTTTCGGGTTTGGATGAAGCGGCCGCAAGGCCGCTTTTTTCGTTTGGGGTTTGCCTCGCCTTCATGCGCGCCCGTTTGGCACGCATGCACGTCCCGGCCCGGCTTTCGCCAGGGGATGACGTGAATGGTCGTGGCAATCCCGGCCCTGACGCGCCCTACGGAAGAAGCTCGAATTCCAGCAGAAGCGTCCGCTGCAGGAACGAGAAATTGTCGTCCGAGATCACGGTCAGCACGGTGCGCCCGTCCTCGTGGTGGATCGACAGGCCTTCCATATTATCGATCTCGTAGCCGAGATCGGCCTCGATCAGGCGTGGCCCGTCCACCAGCGCTCCCGGCCGGATATCGCGCCCGGCGATTCGCCGGATGCGCATGCCGACGCCTCGCAGCGGCTCGTACCAGCGCTCCAGCAGCAGCATGTCGCCGGAGGGCAGGAAGGCGAGATCGGTGATGTCGTAGCCATCATGGCGCGCAACGTTGAACAGCCCCGGCTGCGGGCCGCCGAGAATCGCTCCCAGCGTCGGCTCGTCCTCCTTGCCCGAGCGCTCGGCAACTGCGACGAGCGCGCCCCGGAGCGGCCCTGAGGGCACGACGCCGAGTGCCTCAAGGCCACGATTGCGCGGCAAGCGCTTGATTTCGGGCGGCACGGGCACAGGCCGCGCCCGCGCCTCGACGCCCTGCCCGGCCCAGTCGAAGCGCACGATCTCATGCCGGCGCTCGATGCCGACATAGGCGACGCCGTCGGCGATGCAGAGGCTCTCGGTGTCGAACAGGCCCGACCGCGCGAGCGGGCGCCCGGAGGCGCCGAGGATCGCCGCCATCTCGGCATCGTCCAGGCCCACCGGCCTGCCGCCCTGGGACCGTACCCGGGCCGTCAGCCAGTAGCCGCGATCGGTCACCGCTACCAGATCCCGCCCGCCGTTCAGGCGCGCCAACCCCGAGAAGCCGCCGAATCGCGGATGTCCGGACGACAGGACGAGCCCGCCGCGAAACTGCAGCGCGCCGAAGCGTCGCCGCTCCGGGCTGCGGGGCTCGAAGCCCGAGATCGGCCGCGCCGCAACCGAAAGCGGAAAGCGCGTCTGCTCGACGGCCTGCGCCCCGCGCGGCAGCGCGAGGGCGCCAAGGCCCGCCAGAGCGGCGCGACGCGTCAGGCGCATCAGTGCAGGCGGCGCGACTTGGAACCGGAGCCCGTGGGCCCGTCCTCCTCGAACAGCTCGGCGAGCTTCTCGGTCATCACCCCGCCCAGTTCCTCGGCATCGACGATCGTGACGGCGCGGCGGTAGTAGCGGGTCACGTCGTGGCCGATGCCGATGGCGATGAGCTCGACGGGCGACCGCGTCTCGATCTCGGCGATGACATGGCGCAGATGCCGCTCCAGATAGTTGCCGGCATTGACCGAAAGGGTCGAGTCGTCGACCGGCGCGCCGTCCGAGATCACCATCAGGATCTTGCGCTGCTCCGGCCGGCCGAGCAGGCGCTTGTGCGCCCAGTCGAGCGCCTCGCCGTCGATATTCTCCTTGAGCAGCCCCTCGCGCATCATCAGGCCGAGATTCTTGCGCGCCCGGCGCCACGGAGCGTCCGCCGCCTTGTAGATGATGTGGCGGAGATCGTTCAGGCGGCCGGGATTGGCCGGCTTGCCCGACTGCAGCCAGGCCTCGCGCGACAGCCCGCCCTTCCAGGCGCGCGTGGTGAAGCCAAGCAACTCGACCTTGACGCCGCAACGCTCCAGCGTGCGGGCGAGAATGTCGGCACAGGTCGCCGCGACCGTGATCGGCCGGCCGCGCATCGAGCCGGAATTGTCGATCAGCAGCGTCACCACCGTATCGCGGAAATTGACGTCCGATTCCTGCCGGAACGAGAGTGGCTGGAACGGGTCGATGATGATGCGCGGCAGGCGGGCCGGATCGAGCGCGCCCTCCTCCAGGTCGAACTGCCAGGAGCGGTTCTGCTGCGCCATCAGCCGTCGTTGCAGCCGGTTGGCGAGGCGCGCGACGACGCCCTGCAGATGCGCGAGCTGCTTGTCGAGATAGGCGCGCAGGCGCGTCAGCTCCTCGGCGTCGCAGAGTTCCTCGGCCGTGACGATCTCGTCGAACTTCTGGGTGTAGGCCTTGTAGTCGCTCTGGGGGCGTTCGTTGCCACGGCTCTCGCGCGGACGCGGTGCTTCGCCGGCTTCCTCGGATTCGGAGCTGTCATCCTCCTCGTCCCAGTCGCCGGCCGGCGCGTCGGTCGCCTCGGAAGCGCCCTCCTGCAGTTCCTCGGTCGCGTCCTCGCTGACTTCGACCTCGGAGCGGTCGGCGCCGCTCTCCTGCTCGGACTCGCCTTCCTGCTGCTCCTGGTCCTCGGAGGACTGGTCCTGGTTGTCCTCGTCCTCCTCGGCCTCGTCGCCCTGGGCGGTCTGGTCGGCCATGTCGAGCGCCGCCAGCATGTCACGCACCGTGCGGGCGAAGCCGCGCTGGTCCTCGATCGTCTTCGCCAGCCGGTCGAGATCGCTGCCGGCCTTGGCCTCGATCTGCTCGCGCCAGAGCTCGACGATCTTCTCGGCAGCCTTGGGCGGCTTCTGCCCGGTCAGGCGCTCGCGCACCATCAGCGCCAGCGCGTCCTCGAGCGGCGCATCGGCCCTGTCGGTGATCTCCTCGTAGCGGCCGCCACGATGGTAGCGATCCTCCAGCATCGCGGTGATGTTGCCGGCCATGCCGGACATCCGTCGTGCGCCGATCGATTCGACGCGCGCCTGCTCGACGGCGTCGAAGACCGCACGGGCGGCATCGCCTTCAGGCGCGGCCCGGCGATGGATCGTCGCATCGTGGCAGGCAAGGCGCAGCGCCATGGAATCGGCCTGGCCGCGCAGGATCGCGACGTCCCCGGCGCTGAGCTTGCGCGGCGGCTCCGGCAACCGGGCGCGTTCGCCCACCAGCGACGGCTTGTCGGCGGCGAAGACGATTTCCATCTCCGGCTTGCGTGCGATCGCCTTCATCGCACCCGAGATGGCGCGCTTCAGCGGCTCGGCCGGGGCTTCCTTCGGCGTTCCGGGCTTGCGGTTGGAGATGCTCATAGCGCCTTCGTGAAGTAGTGCATCGTTTCACCCGCCACCGGATAGTTCTCCATCCGGCCGCATTCGCGATAGCCGAGCC
>NZ_JBIWYK010000078.1:0-9480 GCF_044752385.1 Allobosea sp. CER48
CTTCGCCGGGCCAACGGGCCCGGCGAAGCCAATTTCCGCGCGCTTACGGTTACTTAACCTTAACGGGCTGTGATGGCGGACAGCCTTCGCAGGGGTCGTCGCGCGCCTGTGATTCCATTGACGCCCATCATTGCCCATGCTATCCCAAACCATCCCGTCGAAGCCGGCAGGCAATCTTCAGATCAGGGTCCGTGTGCCGCGCGGAATCTGGTCCTCGGAGCTGCCTTGCCCGCTTCGGCGGGGGGTCTTTTTGCCGCCCGCCACGCAGCGCTGCGGCGCCATGAGGTGCAAGCCGGGAGGCGGCGTTGACGGACCGCTTCGTCTCGAACTTCACCAATCGGCTCGACGCCAAGGGGCGTGTTTCCATTCCATCCAGCTTCCGCGCGGTCCTGACGAAGGACGGCTACGAGGGGCTCTACGTCCATCAGGCGCTCGACCTGCCGGCGCTGGACGCCGGCGGAAACGCGCTCAGGGCCACGATCGACGACATCCTCTCGCGCTTCTCGCCTTTCTCGGACGAATGGGAGCTGCTCTCGACGGCGCTGAACGGCACCTCGGAGGTCTTGAAGGTCGATACGGAAGGGCGGATGGTGCTGAGCGAGGCGCTGAAGGTGCATGCCGGGATCGGCGATACCGTGACCTTCGTGGGCCATGGCCACAAGTTCCAGATCTGGGAGCCCGAGCGCTTCCGGGCCCATCTCGATGCGGCGCGTACACGGCTGCGCGACGTGAAGCGGACGCTCGGAAGTCTCTCCGGTCCGGCTGGAGGAGCGAGCTCATGACCGGCCATTCCGACGCGGCCGCGGGCGGGGCGGCCCGTCATGTGCCGGTCCTGCTCAACGAGGTTCTGGAGGCGCTCGCGCCGCATGCGGGCGGGCGCTACCTCGACGGTACCTTCGGGGCGGGCGGCTACACCAAGGCGATCCTCGATGCGGCGCCGGGTGCGAGCCTGCTCGGGCTCGACCGCGATCCGAGCGCGATCGCCGGAGGGGCCGATCTCGTCGCGGCGATGGCTGGGCGCTTGATCCTGTCGCAGGCCAATTTCGGTGAGCTCGCCGAGGAGGCGGAGCGCTTCAAGATGGTGCCGCTCGACGGCGTCGTGCTCGATATCGGCGTCTCGTCGATGCAACTCGACCAGGCCGAGCGCGGCTTCTCGTTCCGCTTCGATGGGCCGCTCGACATGCGCATGAGCGGGCAGGGGCAGAGCGCTGCCGACATCGTCAACGAGGCGGAGGAAGGGCTCCTCGCCAACATCTTCTACCACTATGGCGAAGAGCGCCGTTCGCGCGCCGTGGCGCGGGCCGTCGTCGAGGCGCGCCGCAAGGCGCCGCTGGCCACCACCAAGCAGCTCGCCGATCTCGTCGCGGGGATCGTGCGCGGCGAGCCGGGCGGGGCCCATCCGGCGACGCGCGTCTTCCAGGCGCTGCGGATCGCGGTCAATGACGAGCTCGGCGAGCTGGTGCGGGCGCTGCATGCGGCCGAGACCGGGCTGAAGCCGGGCGGCCGGCTCGTCGTGGTGACCTTCCACTCGCTCGAGGACCGCATCGTCAAGCAGTTCTTCGCCGAGCGCTCGGGCCGCGTGCCGGCCGGCTCGCGCCATGCCCCGGCCGTGGCGGCGGCGCAGCCGACCTTCCGGCTGGTCAGCAAGGGGGCTGTCGGTCCGAGCGAGGCCGAGATGAGGGTCAATCCGCGGGCGCGCTCGGCCAAGCTGCGCGCCGCCGAGCGCAACGACGCCCCGGCGCGCCGGGCCGAAGCCGGCCTCGTCGCGCTCTCGACCGTTCCCGACCCGCAGCCGCGCCGGAGACCCTGAGCGTGATCAAGCTCCTGCATGTCATCGCCATCGGCGCGCTGGTCTCCTCGGCGGTCTATGCCTACTCGATCAAATACGAGACCACGCTGGCGGCCGAGCATCTCCAGAAGCTCAAGACCAAGACACAGCGCGAGCGCGACGCGATCCAGGTCCTCAAGGCCGAATGGCAGTTCCTGAACCGGCCGGACCGGGTGCAGGCGCTGGCCGAGCGCCATCTCGACCTGCAGCCCTTCGTCGTGACGCAGGTGGTGAAGCCCTCCGACATTCCCAATCGCGGCCCCAAGGTCGACACCATCGGCCGCAAGCTCGAGGATCTCGGCCTGGGCATGCCGACCGAGACGCCGCGCAGCAGCGCCCGCGCGGGCGGGACGACGAGCGCGACGACGCCGGGACCGATGCAATGAGCGAGCCGAAGCAGAACGAGGCGCCGATGGAGCAGCAGGCCGAGGTGACCGAGGGCACGGTCAAGCGCGGGCGCCTGGCCTGGCTGCGCGACGTCTTCCGCATGAGCGGGGAAAAGAGCCAGCCGCGCGTCGGCCTGGTCATCCTCGGCTTCTCCGCGCTGTTCATCGCCATAACCGGCCGGCTCGCCATGCTGGCGACGCTGCCGAACGAGCAGGTCGGCCTGCGCCGCGCGACTTCCAACGCGATTTCCGCGGCACGGCCAGACATCACCGACCGCAACGGCGAGGTGATGGCGACCGACATCCGCACGGTCTCGGTCTTCGCCGAGCCGCGCAAGATCCTCGACAAGGACGAGGCGACCGAACTCCTGACGGCCGTGCTGCCCGATCTCGATGCCAAGGACCTGCGCGACAAGCTGGGAACGAAAAAGGGCTTCGTCTGGATCAAGCGCGAGATCACGCCGCGCCAGCAGGCGGAGGTGCACCGGCTCGGCATCCCCGGCGTCGGCTTCGTGCCGGAGAACAAGCGCGTCTATCCGAACGGCACGGCGGCAGCGCATGTGCTCGGCTTCGCCAATGTCGACAATGTCGGCATCGCCGGGATCGAGAAGTATATCGACTCGCAGGGCCTGCAAGATCTGAACGGCGCGGGGCTCGCGACCGAGGCCTCCGACCTGAAGCCGGTTCAGCTTTCGATCGACCTGCGGGTTCAGCACCTCCTGCGCGACGAGCTCTTCAAGGGCATGGAGCGCTTCAAGGCGATCGCAGCGGCCGGCGCGATCATGGACGTGAACACCGGCGAGGTGCTCGCGCTCGCATCGCTGCCCGATTTCGACCCGAACAACCCGGTCGACGCGCTCGAGAAGGACCGGATCAACCGGATGAATGTCGGCGTCTACGAGATGGGCTCGACCTTCAAGGCGCTGACCATCGCGATGGCACTCGACTCCGGCAAGGTCAACATCAATTCGAGCTTCTCGACCGCCGGCGGCATGATGCGCTTCGGCCGGCAGGTCATCAAGGAATACCACGGCACCGGCCGCACCCTGACCGTGCCGGAGGTCTTCCTGCACTCGTCGAACATGGGCTCGATCAAGATGGCGCTCGCCGTCGGCGTCGACGGCCACAAGGCCTTCCTGAAGAAGATGATGCAGCTCGACCGGATGACGACGGAGCTGCCGGAAAGCGCGGCCCCGATCGTTCCGCAGCGCTGGGGCGAGATCAACACGGCGACCATCGCCTTCGGCCACGGCCTCGCGGTCGCGCCGCTGCAGGCGCTTTCCGCCGTCGCCGCGCTGGTCAATGGCGGCTATCTGATGAAGCCGACCTTCCTGAAGCGCTCCGAGGAGGATGCGCGCAAGGTCGCGACGCGCGTGATCAAGCCGGAGACGTCCGAGGCGATGCGCTACATCATGCGTCTCAACGGCGAGAAGGGCTCGGCCCGCAAGGCCGACATCCCCGGCTATTTCGTCGGCGGCAAGACCGGCACGGCGGAAAAGGTCATCAATGGCCGCTATGCCAAGAACAAGAACTTCACGACCTTCACGGCGATCGCGCCCTCCGACAAGCCGAAATACCTGTTCCTGGCGATCTACGACGAGCCGAAGGGCTATGCCGAGAGCGGCGGCTACTCGACCGCGGCCTGGAATGCGGGCGTGACCACCGGCAAGGTGATCGAGCGCTCGGCGCCGATCCTCGGGCTGAACCCGCGCTTCGACCCACCGCCATCGCCGTTCCCGCTGATGGCAAAGCTCGGGGCCTGGGGTTCCCGCTGATCTCGGCCTATAAGCGGAAACCATGAGCATGACCGGATACAGCCTCGGAGACCTCTTCCCCGAGACCTTCGACGACGACGCGGCCAGCCAGCAGGTGCATGGCGTCGCCTTCGACAGCCGCAAGATCACGGGGGACGACGTCTTCGTCGCGCTCGCCGGCGCGAAGGCCGATGGTGCGCGATTCATCATGGATGCGGTGGGGCACGGCGCCGTCGCCGTGGTCTCGGGCGGGCCGCGCCCGGCGGACCTGCCCGCCGGCGTCGCCTTCGCGCAGGTCGACGACCCCCGGCTCGCGCTGGCGCTGGCTGCGGCCAAGGTTCATCCGCGCCAGCCGCAGACCATCGTCGCCGTGACCGGCACCAGCGGAAAGTCCTCCGTCGCCGATTTCACCCGGCAGATCTTCCAGGCGCTCGGCCATGAAGCGGCGAGCCTCGGCACGATCGGCGTGGTGACGGCGAAGGGGGCGGACTATGGCTCGCTGACGACGCCGGACCCGCTCTCGCTCCATGGCTCGCTCGATGCGCTGGCGGGCGAGGGCATCACGCATCTGGCGATGGAAGCGTCGTCCCATGGGCTCGACCAGCGCCGGCTCGATGGCGTCAGGCTCAAGGCCGGCGCCTTCCTCAATCTCGGGCGCGACCATCTCGACTATCATCCGAGTGTCGAGGACTATCTCGCCGCCAAGCTCAGGCTCTGGACGTTGCTGCCGGAGGGTGCTCCGGTCGTCATCAACCGCGACGAGGCCTATGCGGAGGAGGCGGCGCGGGTCGCCGCGGCGGCAGGGCATCGGATCATCGGCATCGGCCGCAAGGGCGAGACGCTGACCCTGCTCGGCAACGAGCGCGACGGCTTCTCGCAGCGTCTGACGGTGGGTTTCGACGGGAAGCAGCTTTCGGTCGCGCTGCCGCTGGTCGGCGATTTCATGGCGGGCAACGCGCTGGTCGCCGCCGGGCTCGCGATCGCAACGGGCGAGGACAAGGAAGCGGCGCTGCAGGCGATCTCCGGCCTCAAGGGCGTGGCCGGGCGGCTGGAGCGCATCGGCGAAGCCAATGGCGGGCTCGTCGTGGTCGACTATGCCCACAAGCCGGACGCGCTTGCCGCCGTGCTGACGACGCTGCGGCCCTATGCGACCGGGCGGCTGATCTGCGTCTTCGGCTGCGGCGGTGATCGCGACAAGGGCAAGCGCCCGCTGATGGGCGCTATCGCGGCGGAGAAGGCCGATATCGCCATCGTCACGGACGACAATCCGCGCAGCGAAGACCCGGCGACCATCCGGGCCGAGATCATGGCCGCCTCCCCGAAGCTCAGCGAGATCGGCGACCGCGAGGAAGCGATCCGGGCGGCGGTGCAGATGTTGAAGGCTGGGGATTTGCTGGTCGTGGCCGGAAAGGGCCATGAAACCGGCCAGATCCTGGGCGACCGCACATTGCCCTTCTCCGACCATGAGGTGGTTCGGAAGGCGCTATCGGAGATTGCAGGATGAGCGCCCCGCTCTGGACCGGAGACAAGCTGATCGCGGCGCTGGGCGCGCGGCCCGAAGGTGCGGTGCCGCCAGCCGTGACCGGGGCCTCGATCGATACCCGCACTCTGGAGCCGGGCGACGTCTTCTTCGCGATCCAGGGCGAGGCGCGCGACGGGCACGATTTCGTCAAGGCCGCGCTCGACAAGGGGGC
The DNA here is from genome assembly GCF_044752385.1 of Allobosea sp. CER48. NCBI lineage: Bacteria > Pseudomonadati > Pseudomonadota > Alphaproteobacteria > Hyphomicrobiales > Alloboseaceae > Allobosea > Allobosea sp. CER48. Next base: position 5,663 of record NZ_JBIWYK010000078.1, read on the forward strand.
GGCGCTCGCCGTCATCGACGAGGCGCATGCTGACGCGTTCAAGGGCATCGGGGCGCTGGCCATCGTGCCGGACGTGCTGAAGGCGATGGAACGGGCCGGGACGACGCGGCGCGCCGATCTCAAGGCCAAGGTCATCGCCGTCACCGGCTCCGTCGGCAAGACCGGCACCAAGGAGGCCCTGCGCCTCGTGCTCTCGCGACAAGGCAAGACCCATGCGCCCGTCGCCTCCTACAACAATCACTGGGGCGTGCCCCTTACGCTCTGTCGGACGCCGGCCGACATCGCCTACGGCGTCTACGAGATCGGCATGAACAGCCCGGGCGAGATCGTGCCGCTGGCCCGGATGGTCCGGCCGCAGGTCTCGATCATCACGACGATCCAGCCGGTGCATCTGGCCGCCTTCGCCTCGGTGGAAGGGATCGCGGAGGAGAAGGCCGGAGTTTTCTGGGAGCTGGAACAGGGCGGCACGGCGATCGTCAACGCAGACATCCCGCAATCCGAACTGCTGCGCGACATCGCCAAATCCGGGCCGGCCGGGCGGATCATCACCTTCGGCGAAAGCCCGGATGCCGATGTGAAGCTGGTCTCCTGCGCGTTGAAGCCGGACATGTCGACGGTCGAGGCGCGGGTCTTCGGCGAGCCGGTCACCTATCGGCTCGGCAGCCCGGGCAAGCATATCGTGCTGAATTCCCTCGGCGTCCTCGCCGTCGTCCATGCGCTGGGGGCCGACCTCGCACTCGCCGCTCTGGCACTGGGCGATCTCAAGCCACCGGCCGGCCGCGGGGCACGGCAGATCCTCCATGCGCCGGGCGGCGCGCTGACGCTGCTCGACGAGAGCTACAACGGCAACCCGGCCTCAATGCGCGCCGCGATCGAGAATCTCGGCCGCCTGCCGGTCGAGGGCAGGGGGCGCCGCATCGCCGTGCTCGGCGACATGCGCGAGCTCGGGCCCACCGGCCCGGAGCTGCACCGCGCCCTGGCCGAGCCGCTCGTCACCAACCAGATCGACAAGGTCTTCGCCTGCGGGCCGCTGATGAAAGAGCTCTATGAGAGCTTGCCTTCGGCCATGCGGGGGGCTTATGCCGCCGGGGCGAGCGAACTGGAGCCGCTCGTGCTCGATGCAATCCGCGCCGGCGACGTCATCACGGTCAAGGGTTCGCTCGGCTCGCGCATGGGACCGATCGTCAAGGCGATCCTCGCGCGCTTTCCTGCCGTGCCTGCCGAAGACTGACCTTCAAGAGAACACCCTAGCATGCTCGTCTGGCTCGCCGACTTCGCCGGCACCTTCCCGATCCTGAACGTCTTCCGCTACATCACCTTCCGCGCAGGCGGGGCGACGGCGACGGCGCTGCTCTTCGTCTTCTTCTTCGGGCCGGCGGCGATCTCCTGGCTGCGGATCAAGCAGGGCAAGGGCCAGCCGATCCGTACCGACGGGCCGGAAACGCATCTCGCCAAGCGCGGCACGCCGACCATGGGCGGGCTGATGATCATGTCGGGCCTGTTCGCCGCGGTGCTGCTCTGGGGCAACCTGCGCAACCCCTATGTCTGGATCGTTCTCGGCGTGACCGCGGCCTATGGCGCGATCGGCTTCTACGACGACTATCTCAAGGTCACCAAGCAGTCGCACAAGGGCTTCTCGGGCAAGGCGCGCATCTCGATCGAGGTCGTGGTCGCGCTGATCGCCTGCTACTTCATCATGCAGATGCAGCCGCCGGCGATTTCCTCCGGCTTCGCCATGCCCTTCCTCAAGGAAGCGATCATCCCGCTCGGCATCCTGTTCCCGCTCGTCACGGCCTTCGTCGTGGTCGGTGCCGGCAATTCGGTGAACCTGACCGACGGCCTCGACGGCCTCGCCATCGTGCCGGTGATGATCGCGGCCGGCACTTTCGGCTTCATCTCCTATCTCGTCGGCAACGCGATCTTCGCGAACTACCTGCAGATCCACCATATTCCCGGCGCCGGCGAACTCGCGGTGATCTGCGGCGCGGTGATCGGCGCCGGCCTCGGCTTCCTCTGGTTCAACGCGCCCCCCGCCCAGATCTTCATGGGCGACACCGGCTCGCTCGGCCTGGGCGGTCTGCTGGGCACCATCGCGGTCGCGACCAAGCACGAGATCGTGCTCGCCATCGTCGGCGGCCTGTTCGTGGTCGAGGCGCTCTCGGTGATCATCCAGGTCGCGGTGTTCAAGCGCACCGGCAAGCGCGTCTTCCTGATGGCGCCGATCCACCACCATTTCGAGAAGCTGGGCTGGACCGAGCCGCAGGTCGTGATCCGCTTCTGGATCATCTCCGTCGTGCTGGCGCTGGTCGGCCTCGCGACGCTGAAGCTGCGCTGAGGGTGCGAGCATGACGCCCGTCACGGTTTTCGCCGGGCGCAAGGTCGCCCTCTTCGGCCTCGGCGGCTCCGGGCTTGCGACGGCACGCGCGCTCAAGGCGGGTGGCGCCGATGTCGCCGCCTGGGACGACAACCAGGGCAGCCGCGACAAGGCGGCGGCCGAAGGCCTTGCCGTCGTCGATCTCGCCAGCGCCGACTGGTCCGGCTTCTCGGCCTTCGTGCTCTCGCCCGGCGTGCCATTGACGCATCCGGAGCCGCACTGGACGGTCGGCAAGGCGAAGGCTGCCGGCGTCGAGATCATCGGCGATGTCGAATTGTTCTTCCGCGAGCGAGCGAAGATCGCGCCGGGCTCGCCCGCGGTCTGCATCACCGGCACCAACGGCAAGTCGACGACGACCGCGCTGATCGCGCATGTGCTCGAGGCCGCCGGCCGCGACGTGCAGATGGGCGGCAATATCGGGACAGCCGTGCTGGCGCTGGAGCCGCCGGCGGCGGGCCGCATCCATGTGATCGAGTGCTCGAGCTACCAGATCGACCTCGCGCCTTCGCTGGCGCCGACGGTCGGCATCCAGATGAACCTGACGCCGGATCACCTCGACCGGCATGGCTCGCTCGAGAATTACGCCGCGATCAAGGAGCGGCTGGTCGCGGCCGCCGATATCGCGGTCGTCGGGGTCGATGACGAGGCCTCGAAGCAGATGGCGCGCCGCCGCGCCGCCGGCGGGCGCCCGCTGGTGAAGATCAGCGGCGAGCAGCCGCTGGACGAGGGAGTCTTCGCCGGCGTCACCGCCAACCAGGGCCGTCTCGACACGCGCATCGTCGAGGTCAAGGACGGCAAGCCGCGCGTCGTCGCCAACCTTGCCGGCATCGGCTCGCTGCGCGGCTCGCACAATGCCCAGAACGCGGCGGCGGCCTTTGCCGCCTGCGCTGCGCTGGGGCTGAGCACCGCGGAGACCGAGGCGGGCTTCAAGACCTATCCGGGGCTGGCGCACCGGATGGAGGAGCTCGGCCGGATCGGCCGCGTCGTCTTCATCAACGATTCCAAGGCGACCAATGCCGATTCGACCGAGAAGGCGCTGACCTCCTTTCACGACATCTTCTGGATCCTCGGCGGCAAGGCCAAGGAAGGCGGCATCGAGTCGCTGCGCCGCTACTTCCCCAATATCGCCCGGGCCTACCTGATCGGCGCCGCCAGCGATCTCTTCGCCGCAACCTTTGAGGATGACGGGCGCGTCGCCTATGAGCGCAGCGTCACGCTCGACAAGGCTGTTGCCGATGCGACCCGCGAGGCGCTGGCGAAGCCAGGCGAAGGCGAGATCGCCGTGCTGCTCTCGCCGGCCTGCGCCTCCTTCGACCAGTTCCCGAATTTCGAGGTCCGTGGCGACACGTTCCGCAAGCTGGTTGCCGCGCTGCCGGGCTTCGTGCCCTTCGCCGCGAAGGCGTAGGCGCGTCCTGTCCGGGCGGCGCCGGTTTGCGTGGCCCGA
>NZ_JBIWYK010000079.1:0-9474 GCF_044752385.1 Allobosea sp. CER48
ACGCGCCCGATCCGTCGCGCCCGCCGCGGATCCAGCCTAGCGCACCTCGTCGACAAGGAAGAGGTCGGTATCGTCAGGCTTTGCGCCGGCTGCGGTGAGCATCGCGTGGATCTGGCCGCGGTGATGCGTCTGGTGATTGAACAGATGCGCGATCAGGAAGGCCCGCGGCTTGCCCATCTCGCGGCCGGCTGCGCCCGAATACCAGATCAACGTGCCGCGCAGCCAGTCGGCCTCAATGTTGTCGGCCCAGTCGAGGATCGCCTGGTCGCGCTGGCGCCGGCGGGCGCAGAACTGGGCCCAGCCTTCGAAATAGACGGCCGAGTCACGGCCTCCTACGGAAGGCTTCTCGCTGCCCGTGAGGCGGCTGAGCCAGGTCTCGTCGGCCCACAGGACGTGGTTGAAGGTGCCGTGGATCGACTTGAAGAAGGCGCCGCGATCGAGCTTGCGGGCCTCGTCGCTCAAGCTCTCGGCCGCTGTCATCAGGCTGCGGTTCTGCCAGGCGTTGTAGCGGGCCATGGTCTGGACATAGGCGGGATCGACCATGGCGGCGCCTCCTCGTCAGATGACGTTGGCCTCCTTGAGCGGCCTGCCCGCAACGATGCGCTCATGGCCGAGATCGGCAAGGTCGAGCGAGCGATAGCGGCCATGCGCGATATGCTCGGCGAGCCCGCGACCGACCGCCGGCGACTGCTGCAGCCCATGGCCGGAGAAGCCGTTGGCGAGATAGAGGTTCGGCACGCCGATCGCGGGGCCGACGATGGCGTTGTGGTCGAGCCCGCACATGTCGTAGGGGCCGGCCCAGGCGCGACCGGGCTTGATCTGCTCGAAGGCCGGGATACGGGTGGCGAGCGACGGCCAGACCACTTCCTCGAAGAAGCCCCAGTCGACATCCTCCGCGGCGGGATCGGTCTCGATCCATTCGACATCCTGCTCCGGCGTAAGCGGCGAGCAGCTGCCGATGAAGAGCTGGCCCTCCGCCGTGCGCTTGCCCTCCTGCCGGCACCAGGCGCCGGTCGTGTCGATCAGGAGCGGGCAGCCATCGACGTCACCCTTGCAGGTGAAGGTGAAGACATAGCGCTTCATCGACTTCACCGGGATCGCGATGCCGGCGGTCGCGGCAAGCTTCGCGCCATGAGTGCCGCTGGCATTGACGACCGCGCCGCAGGCGATGCGGCTGCCGTCGGCCAGCTCGACCGCCGTGACGCGGCCGCCTTCGGTGACATAGCCGGCGACCTCGCCCTGCCGATACTCCACGCCGAGGCTGCGTGCCTTCTTGCGGAAGGCCTGGAGCAGCGCCCAACCGTCAAACCAGCCCTCGCCGCTGACACCGAAGGTGCCGCAGGCGAGATCCTCGACATTCAACCAGGGGAAGCGCTGCTTCAGCGTGGCCGGGTCATAGAGAGCGATGTCGGCGCCCTCGGCCGCCTGCAGCTTCTGGTTGGCCTCGAGGATCGGAGCACCGGCCTCGCTCGCGACATAGAGATAGCCGCCTTCATGCAGGTCGATCGCGGGGACATCGCCGGCGACGGCAAGATGTCCTGCGATATTCCGCAGGAAATCGATACCGAAGAGCGAGATGCGGATGTTGACCGCGCTGGAGAACTGCTGGCGGATCGAGGCCGCGGAGAGAGCCGAGGCCGAGAAGCGGTAGGTCGGGTCCTTCTCGATCACCACGACGCGGCCGGAAAAGCCGGGATCGGCGGCAAGATGATAGGCGACGGAGGAGCCGATCGCGGCCCCACCGCAAATCACGACATCGGCGCTTTCGGAGACGGGCGGCATGGCAGGCCTCGCGCATCCGGCTTCGACGGAAAGCCGGGTTGGTGAATTTCGCGCATGAATGACTGAGCGCGCTGCGCTTGTCGAGAGGTGCCTCAGTTCGCCGGCACGCATTCTCCGAGCAGCCAGTCTCGGAAGGCGATCACCGTCGGCATATTGGCCTTCTCCTCGGGATAGACGAGGTAATAGCCATCCTTGCCGGTCACCGGCCGGTCGATCGGGATGACGAGCGACCCGGTCCGCAGCTCTTCCTCGACCAGAAAGCGCGGCACGATAGCGAGCCCCAAGCCCGCCACGGCCGCCTGCGCGATCATTGCGAACTGCTCGAACCGCGGCCCCATCAGTGCCCTTTCAGGGGCGAGCCCTTGCTGCTCCAGCCAGTTCGCCCAGGCACGTGGCCTCGTCGACTGCTGGAGCAAGGGCACGCGCAGCATGTCGGACGGCTCGGCGATGCCAGCCCGCGCCAGCAGGGAGGGCGCCGCGACGGGCACGACCTCCTCCCCCATCAGCCGGTGCAGCCTTGCACCGGGCCAGCTCGCGCCGCCGAAATGCACGGCCGCATCGACCTGCTCGCGGGCGAAGTCGAAAGGTACGAGCCGCGTCGTGAAGTTGATGGTGATGCCCGGGTGGGCCTCGGTAAAGCGGGGCAGGCGCGGTATCAGCCAGCGCGTGCCGAAGGTCGGAAGGGTGGCGAGATTGAGAACGCCTGCCGCTCCGCGAAACGCCATGGCGGAGACCGTGGCCGCGGCGAGGCGCGAGAGCCCGTCGCGGATTTCGGCGGCATAAGCGGCACCTGCCGCCGTGAGGCTCACGCGCTTCTTGACGCGCTCGAACAGACTGACGCCGAGCACCTTTTCGAGATGCGCGACCTGCCGGCTGACCGCGCCCTGCGTCAGGTTGAGCTCCTCCGCCGCGCGGGTGAAGCTGCCATGCCGCGCCGCCGCCTCGAAGGCGGCAAGCGCCGAGAGCGAGGGCACCGAGAGACGGCCGGGAACGAGCGCATCATCCATGATAATTTCTCACCAAGTGGTGAGAACATATCGGTTGCCGCGCCCCTATGAAAGAGGGCATTCTCCCGGCCCAAAGCGCGGCGGCTCCGGTTTCCGCGCCATTTGTTCATGCGCCACGGGGGTACTCGGCCCTCTGGCATCCGCCCGCGACCGCTGGAAGACAACAATGGCCACACCTCTGCCGAAAGACACGCTCGCCCTGCTCAAGCGCCTCGGCGTTTCGGAAGCGGCTTACGCCGATGCCGGCCTGTCGGCGCGTTCGCCGATCACCGGCGAGACCGTCGTGACCCTGCGCGAGACTGCGCCTGCCGAAGCCGAGGCCGCGATCGGCCGGGCCCAGTCCGCCTACCTGGCCTGGCGCAAGGTGCCGGCGCCGCGGCGCGGCGAGTTCGTCCGCCTGCTCGGCGAGGAGCTGCGCGCCGCCAAGACCGATCTCGGCCTGCTGGTGACGCTCGAGGCCGGCAAGGTCGTCTCGGAGGGCCTTGGCGAGGTCCAGGAGATGATCGATATCTGCGACTTCGCCGTCGGCCTGTCGCGGCAGCTCTACGGCCTGACGGTCGCCACCGAGCGCCCGAACCATCGCATGATGGAAACCTGGCACCCGATCGGCATCTGCGGCGTGATCTCGGCCTTCAACTTCCCGGTCGCGGTCTGGTCGTGGAACGCGGCGCTGGCCTTCGTCTGCGGCGACAGCGTCGTCTGGAAGCCATCCGAGAAGACCCCGCTGACCGCGCTCGCCGTGCAGGCCATCGTCGAGAAGACGATGAAGCGCTTCGGCCCCGAGGCCCCGGTCGGTCTCTCCGAGGTCCTGATCGGCGGCCGTGAGCTCGGCGACATCCTGGTCCAGGATCACCGCGTGCCGGTCGTCTCGGCCACCGGTTCCACCCGCATGGGCAAGGAAGTCGGCCAGAAGCTCGCCGCGCGCTTCGCCCGCGCCATCCTGGAGCTCGGCGGCAACAACGCGGCGATCGTCGCCCCGTCGGCAGATCTCGATATCGCGCTGCGCGGCATCGCATTCGCGGCGATGGGCACCGCCGGCCAGCGCTGCACCACGCTGCGCCGCCTGATCGTCCACGAAAGCGTCTATGACCAGCTCGTGCCGAAGCTCGCCAAGGTCTACGGCTCCGTGAAGATCGGCGATCCCCGCGAGGCGGGCGTGCTGGTCGGCCCGCTGGTCGACGAGGCCGCCTATCAGGGCATGCAGAAGGCGCTCTCCGAGGCCAAGGCCGAGGGCGGCAAGGTCCATGGCGGCGAGAAGGTCGATGTCGGCGCCGGCGGCTTCTATGTCCGCCCGGCGCTGGTCGAAATGCCCAGGCAGTGCGGCCCGGTCGAGCGCGAGACCTTCGCACCGATCCTCTATGTGATGAAGTACAAGTCCATCGACGAGGCGATCGCGATCCAGAACGCTGTCGGCGCGGGCCTGTCCTCCTCGATCTTCACGCTGAACATGCGCGAGGCCGAGCTCTTCGTTTCCGACGAGGGTTCCGACTGCGGCATCGCCAACGTCAATATCGGCCCTTCGGGGGCGGAGATCGGCGGCGCGTTCGGCGGCGAGAAGGAGACCGGCGGCGGACGCGAGGCCGGTTCCGACGCCTGGAAGGCCTATATGCGCCGCGCCACCAACACGCTGAACTACGGCACCACGTTGCCGCTGGCGCAGGGCGTCAGCTTCGACGTGGATGCGTGATCGGTAGATAAGGCAACACCGCCGTCATTCCGGGCGGGCCGAAGGCCCGGGCCCCGAACCCAGAATCGATACCCTCGTCGCGAGGGGCGAACCGTTCCACTGATCTGGTTTCTGTTCCGCGGTTCTGGATTCCGGGCTCTCCGCGCCGCGAAGCCCCGGAATGGCGGTTCTGGAATCTGAGGGAGACCAACACCATGGCCGGCAGCCACAAGCTCGCGAAGTTCACCTGGGACGATGCCTATCTGCTCGACGAGCAGCTGAACGAGGACGAGCGTCTGATCCGCGACACGGCCCGCGCCTACGCGCAGGAGAAGCTCGCTCCCCGCATTCATGACGCCTATCTCGACGAGAAGACCGATCGTTCGATCTTCAACGAGATGGGCGAACTCGGCCTGCTCGGCGTCACCGTCCCCGAGGAATACGGCTGCGCCGGCGCCAACTATGTCTCCTACGGGCTCGTCGCCCGCGAGGTCGAGCGCATCGACTCGGGCTATCGCTCGATGATGTCGGTGCAGTCCTCGCTCGTGATGTTCCCGATCTATGCCTATGGCAGCGAGGAGCAGCGCAAGAAGTACCTGCCGAAGCTGGGCTCGGGCGAATGGGTCGGCTGCTTCGGCCTGACCGAGCCGGATGCCGGCTCCGATCCCGGCGGCATGAAGACCCGCGCCGAGAAGGTCGCCGACGGCTACAAGCTGACCGGCTCCAAGATGTGGATCTCGAACTCGCCGATCGCCGACGTCTTCGTCGTCTGGGCGAAGTCCGCCGCCCATGACAACCAGATCCGCGGCTTCATCCTCGAGAAGGGCATGAAGGGCCTGTCCGCCCCGAAGATCGGCGGCAAGCTTTCGCTCCGCGCCTCGATCACCGGCGAGGTGGTCATGGACGGCGTCATCGTTCCCGAGGAGAACCTGCTGCCGAACGTCTCCGGCCTCTCGGGCCCGTTCGGCTGCCTCAACCGCGCCCGCTACGGGATCTCCTGGGGCGTGATGGGTGCCGCCGAGGATTGCTTCCACCGCGCCCGCCAGTACGGGCTCGACCGCAAGCAGTTCAACAAGCCGCTCGCCCAGACGCAGCTCTACCAGAAGAAGCTCGCGGACATGCTGACCGAGATCACGCTCGGCCTGCAGGGTTCGCTCCGCGTCGGCCGCCTGCTCGACGACGGAAAGATGGCCCCCGAGATGATCTCGCTGGTCAAGCGCAACAATTGCGGCAAGGCGCTCGACATCGCCCGCCAGGCCCGCGACATGCACGGCGGCAACGGCATCCAGATCGAGTATCAGGTCATGCGCCACGCCGCGAACCTCGAGACGGTGAACACCTACGAGGGCACGCATGACGTTCACGCGCTGATCCTCGGCCGCGCGATCACCGGCCTGCAGGCGTTCTTCTGAGCCTGAACCCCGTCATGCCCGGGCTTGACCCGGGCATCTCGTCCCGCGTGAACCTCCCCGGAGATGGTCGGGTCAAGCCCGACCATGACGCCCGAGTCGACCTGTCATGACGACCTCTCCCCTCGCCGGCCTGCGTGTCCTCGAACTGGCACGCATCCTCGCAGGTCCCTGGATCGGCCAGCTCCTGGCCGATCTCGGCGCCGATGTCGTCAAGGTCGAGGCGCCCGAGGGCGACGACACCCGCAAATGGGGCCCGCCCTTCGTCGAAGGCACCGGCGACGAGCATCTCTCCGCCGCCTATTTCCATGCGGCCAATCGCGGCAAGCGCTCGATCACCGCCGATTTCCGCACGGCGGAGGGGCAGGCGCTGGTCAAGCGACTGGCCGCCCATGCCGATGTCGTCATCGAGAACTTCAAGGTCGGCGGCCTCTCGAAATACGGGCTCGACGCGGCCTCGCTGCGCGGGGAGTTCCCGCGCCTCGTCTATTGCTCGGTCACCGGCTTCGGGCAGGACGGCCCCTATGCGCCGCGCGCCGGCTATGACTTCCTCGTCCAGGGCATGGGTGGCGCGATGTCGATCACCGGCGAACCTGCGGGCGCGCCGATGAAGGCGGGCTACGCCGTCGCCGACATCTATACCGGGCTCTATGCCACCGTCGGCATCCTCTCGGCGCTGCGCCAGCGCGATGCCACCGGCGAGGGGGCGACGCTCGATCTTGCTTTGCTCGACTCACAGGTCGCCGTGCTCGGCAATCAGGCGATGAATTATCTGGTCGGCGGCAACCCGCCGCCGCGGCTCGGCAATGCGCATCCGAACATCGTGCCCTATGACGTGTTCCCGGTTGCCGACGGACACATCATCATCGCGACCGGCAATGACGGGCAATGGCGCAAGCTCTGCGAGGTGCTGGGCGAGCCGGCGCTGGCCGACCATCCCGACTATCTCGACAACAAGTCGCGCGTGAAGAACCGCGTCGCGCTGACGGCGCGGCTGCACGAGCTCTGCCGGCGCCAGACCAAGGCCGCGCTGCTGGCCGGGCTGGAAAAAGTCGGCGTGCCCGCCGGCCCGATCAACGATATCGGCGAGGTCTTTGCTGATCCGCAGGTCATCGCGCGCGGCGTCAAGGTCGCGCTGCCGAGCGCGGCCGCGAAAGCGGGTCACATTCCGACCGTCGCCTCGCCCATCGTCATGAACGGCGTGCGGCAGGTGGCAGGACGTCCGAGCCCCGGGCTCGGCGAACATGCAGACGACATTCTGAGCGATCCGGCCTGGGGCGGAACGCCCGGCGGCCAATGACAGATACAGCCCTCGTCCTGACGAAGCTGCTCCGGCCGCTCTTCAGGGTGAAGGTTCGCGAAAGGGACAGGAACCATGGCTAATCGCACTGGCGGGCAGATCCTCGTCGACCAGCTTCTGATCCACGGCGCCACCGACGCCTTCTGCGTGCCGGGCGAGAGCTATCTCGCCGTGCTCGACGCACTGCACGACGCCTCGATGAAGGTCACGATCTGCCGGGCCGAAGGCGGCGCCTGCATGATGGCGGAAGCCGCCGGCAAGCTCACCGGCAAGCCCGGCATCTGCTTCGTGACGCGCGGCCCCGGTGCCACCAATGCCTCGCCCGGCATCCATATCGCCGACCAGGATTCGACCCCGCTCATCCTTTTCGTCGGTCAGATCGACGGCAGCATGCGCGAGCGCGAAGCCTTCCAGGAGCTCGACTATCGCGCCGTCTTCGGCACCATGACAAAATGGGCGACCGAGATCGACGATGCCGCGCGCATCCCCGAAATCATCAGCCGCGCCTTCCATGTCGCGACATCCGGCCGGCCCGGCCCGGTCGTGATCGCGCTGCCCGAGGACGTGCTGACCGACCTCGCCGATGTCGCCGACGCCGAGCCCTATCAGATCACCGAGCAGCATCCCTCGTCGGTGCAGATGGACGATCTCGCCAAGCGCTTCGCGGCGGCGAAGTCGCCGATCGCGATCCTCGGTGGCTCGCGCTGGAGCCCGGAGGCGATCGCCGACTTCCAGGCGTTTGTCGAGCGTTTCGACCTGCCCGTCGCGGTGTCGTTCCGCCGCCAGATGCTGTTCCCGGCCGATCATCCGAACTTCGCCGGGGATCTCGGCATCGGCCCGAACCCGAAGCTGCTCGCGCGCATCAAGGAGAGCGACCTCGTCCTGCTGGTCGGCGGTCGCCTCTCGGAGATGCCGAGCCAGTCCTACACCCTGTTCGGCATCCCGAATCCCGGCCGGCCTCTGGTGCATGTCCATGCCGATCCGGAAGAGCTAGGCCGGGTCTATCGCCCGGCGCTCGCGATCAATGCTTCGCCCGCCGGCTTCTGCGCCGCGGTCAAGACGATCGAGCCGCCCAAGTCTCCCGCCTGGAAGGGTGCCGGCGCAGCCGCGCATGAAGCCTATATCGCCTGGAGCGAGCAGCCGGCGCCGGTGCCCGGAGAGTTCCACCCCGGGGAAATGGTACGCTGGCTTCGCAGCCAGCTGCCGGAGGACGCCATCATGTGCAATGGCGCCGGCAACTACGCGACCTGGGTGCATCGCTTCCACCGCTTCAACAAGTTCGCGACCCAGCTCGCACCGACCTGCGGCTCGATGGGCTACGGCGTGCCGGCCGCGATCGGCGCCAAGCGGATCTTCCCGGAGCGCACCGTCGTTGCCTTTGCCGGCGACGGCTGCTTCCTGATGAACGGCCAGGATTTCGCGACGGCCGTGCAGTACGACCTGCCGGTGATCGTCGTCGTGGTCGATAACGGCATGTACGGCACGATCCGCATGCATCAGGAGCGCGAGTATCCCGGCCGCGTCTCCGCGACGACACTGAAGAACCCGGATTTCGCTGCTTATGCCAAGGCCTTCGGCGGCCATGGCGAGCGCGTCGAGAAGACCGAGGAGTTCGCGCCGGCCTTCGAGCGCGCAGTGAAGAGCGGCAAGCCCGCGATCATCCACTGCCTGCTCGATCCCGAGGCGATCACCCCTGCCAAGTCGCTCTCGACGATCCGGGCCGAGGCGTTCGCGGCCCAGGGCCAGCGCTGACCGCGCCGGAGCGAGAAATTCGCCGCCGCGCCTGAACCGAAGTCGAACCTTCCGCGACAAACGTCGTTGAAGAGACGACGATGCGGAGGGCGCGGCGATGAAATGCGGGTTTGCGGTCCGGTTCGGGATGGCGGCGCTGCTGGGCGTCGCGGCTGCTCCCGGCGCCAGGGCAGCTGGGCTCTTCGACGGCCTGGCGCGGGCGATCTTCGGCCAGCCGCGCCTCTATGCCCCGCCGATCTACGAATACGACGACGAGAGGCCCCGGGCCAGGCCACGCCCGCGGGCACCCGACGCGGCTCCGAAGCCAAAGGCGCCGATCGTCAAGCTCGACCCGCAAACCGACCGGAACTGGCATCTGAAGGACCCGACGCTTCGGCGCGGCGACATCGTCGTCACCGCAAGCGGAGTGCTGGTCTATCAAGGTCGGGACAGCGATGCGACGACCCCTGCCGACTTCGTCGCCCTCGGCGGCAGCGATCCCAAGGGCTGGAAACAGAACCTGCAGACCGCAGCGGCCGGCGGCCGCACCATGCTGCAGACGCCACAGCGCAGGGCGGA
>NZ_JBIWYK010000080.1:0-9427 GCF_044752385.1 Allobosea sp. CER48
TGTGTCAGGCGCAGCGATAGGCGAACTGACCGTCGGCCACGCTGACCCGCGCCTCGGTCAGCGGCTTCTTCTCCAGTTGCAGGTTGAGGATCGCCCGCGAGAGCGCCGGCAGCATGGAGTTGGTGATGATGTTGTCGATCATGCGCCCGCCCGAATCCGGGTCGTTGCATTGCGCGACGATGTGTTCGACCACCGCGTCGTCATAGAGGAAGGTTGCCTTGTGGTTCTCGGCGAGCCGCTTGCCGATGCGGCCGAGCTGGAGCCGCACGATGCCGCCGAGCATCTCGGAGGAGAGCGGATAATATGGGATCGTGACGAGCCGCCCGATCAGCGCCGGCGGGAAAACCTTGAGCAGCGCCGGCCTGAGCGACACCGCCAGCTCCTCCGGATCGGGCTTTGCCCCGCCCTTGCCGGCGCGGTTCATGATCTCTTCGGTGCCGACATTCGATGTCAGGATGATCAGCGTGTTCTTGAAGTCGATGCGACGGCCCGTTCCGTCTTCCATCTGCCCCTTGTCGAAAACCTGGAAGAAAAGCTCGTGCACGTCGGGATGCGCCTTCTCGACCTCGTCGAGCAGCACCACCGAATAGGGCTTGCGCCGGACAGCCTCGGTCAGGCGACCACCTTCGCCGTAGCCGACATAGCCGGGAGGCGCACCCTTCAGCGTCGAGACGGTGTGGGCCTCCTGAAACTCGCTCATGTTGATGGTGATGACGTTCTGCTCGCCGCCATAGAGGGCCTCGGCCAGCGCGAGCGCCGTCTCGGTCTTGCCGACGCCGGAGGGGCCGCACAGCATGAACACGCCGATCGGCTTGTTCGGGTTGTCGAGCTTGGCGCGGCTGGTCTCGATGCGCTTGGCGATCATGTCGATCCCGTGCCCCTGCCCGACCACGCGCCTGTTCAGCGTCTCGGCGAGGTTGAGCACCGTCTCGATCTCGTCCTTGACCATCCGGCCGACCGGGATGCCGGTCCAGTCCGAGACGACCGAGGCGACCGATTGCTCGTCGACATGGGCGAAGATCATGCGGTTGGCCGCATCGATCTCGCTCAAGGCGGCGAATCTGGCATTGAGAGCGGCACGAGCCTCCGCGGGGCCGGCCATGACGGCAGACTCGGCCGCGGGAGCCTCGGCCGATGCAGGCGCGGCCGTCTCGCCCACCTGTTCTTTGGCCTCTCCGGCCTGCGCCTCCGGAGCCTTCTCGCCTAGCTTCGCGCGTAGCGCCTTGATCTCCTCGACGATCGCGAGCTCGCCCGCCCAGGCCGCCTCAAGCGCCGCCAGCTTCTCTTGCCGGTCGGTGATCTCGGCCTCGATCTCGCCCAGGCGCTTGGCGCTGTCGGTGCCGAGATCGGCATCGGCGGTCAGAGCCGCCTTCTCCTGCTCCAGCGAGGAGATCGCCACGCGCGCATCCTCGATCGCGGCGGGCGTCGCGCTCTGGCTGATGGCGACGCGGGCGCAGGCCGTGTCGAGCAGGCTGACCGCCTTGTCGGGCAGTTGCCGCGCCGGAATGTAGCGATGCGAGAGCGAAACCGCCGCGACGATGGCGGCATCTGATATCCGTACCTTGTGATGCTTTTCCATCGGCCCGATCAGCCCGCGTAGCATGGTGCAGCACCGCACCACATCAGGCTCGTCGACCTGTACGGGCTGGAAGCGTCGGGTCAGTGCGGGGTCCTTTTCGAAGTATTGGCGGTATTCCGACCATGTCGTCGCCGCGATGGTGCGCAGCGTGCCGCGCGCCAGCGCGGGCTTGAGCAGGTTGGCAGCATCGCCCGTGCCGGCCTGACCACCGGCGCCGATCAACGTATGCGCCTCGTCGATGAACAGGATCACCGGCGTCGGCGAGGACTGCACCTCGTCGATCACCGACCGCAGCCTCTGCTCGAACTCGCCCTTCATCGAGGCGCCGGCCTGCATCAGGCCGATATCCAGTGCGCAGACGCGCACGCCCCTCAGCGGCGGCGGCACGTCGCCGGAGGCGATCCGCTGGGCGAAACCTTCGGCAATCGCCGTCTTGCCGACGCCGGCCTCTCCCGTGAGGATCGGGTTGTTCTGGCGCCGGCGCATCAGCACGTCGATCACCTGGCGGATCTCGTCGTCGCGCCCGAGGATCGGGTCCATCGTGCCGGAGCGCGCCTTCACCGTGAGGTCCTGAGAGAAGCGATCGAGCGCGGTCGTGCCTTTCGCCCCTTCGGCGGCCTCCGCGCCGGGCGTGCCGGCGGCGCGCAGGCCGGAACCGTCCATCGGGCGGAGGTTCTCCTCCTCCGAGCCGTCCCAGATCTTGCCGTAACCCGCGGCCAACTCCTCGACCGGAATCCTGGCGAATTCCTTGGACAGCCCCGCGAGCGCGCGCCGCAATTCGTTCGACTTCAAGGCCGCGACCAGAAGATGGCCCGTCCGGATCTGGGTCTCGCCGAAGAACAGGGTCGCGTAGTGCCAGCCACGGTCGAGTATGTCGACGATGTTGTTGGCGATGCCTGGCATCTCCGTCTCGTTGCGACGGAAACCCTCGGCGACGCCACCCAGGTCCATCAGCAGCTTGGCGCGGTCGAGCTTGTAATGGTCCGCCGTAAGCGTCAGGTCGTTGGCGCGCCCCTGCAGGATCTGCACGAGCCAATGCGCGAGCTCGACATTGCGGTTGCCGGCGCCCTTTGCCTGCCTGAGCGCCTGAAGGAATGTGTCGTAGCCGACCCGGTTGAGCTTGCCTGTCACGGCTTCGAGGCTGATATCGGCCATGATCGTCCCCTTCAGTGTCCGGAAGTGGCAGCGCGGCTTCGTTTCAGGCGCAGGCTCTCGGCGGGGTGGAAGCGGGCATCGCGGCGCAGGGTTCCCGCGGCGACATCCCAGTTCGGCGCCATCCAGCTCGTCCAGCCCAGATGGCCGGACCGGCCGAGCCGTACCGGCTTCACCTCGCCCACCGGCAAGGCGAGTTCGACATCCCATTCGAACTGCTCTCCGAGATGCAGGAAGACCGCATCCGCCAGGGGCTCGCAGCGGTCGCCATTCGGCAGGAAGCGCTCGAATTGTCCGAGGTCGGACGCCACCACCTTCACCCGGAACTTGTCCTCGACGCTGTAGACGCCGGCGCCGAGCAAAGCGTCGCCCCCCAGCGTGCAATGCCGGCCGCCAAGGCGCGACCGGTCGGCGGGATCGAAGGCGAGCCACATGCCGACGAACTGCTCGATCTCGATCTCGGCCTTGAACAGCCCGGAAAGATAGCTCTGAAGGCGTGAGGCCGACTTCGCCTGTGCCCCCATCAACCCGGCATAGGCCAGCTTCTCCGCATCCGGCACGGTGTCGCGCTTGAGATAGGGTTTCGTCCCGACGCCGATCATGCTGCCGATATAGGCCGCGAACCGGTCGAGCTCGGGACGGTCATGCTGTGCAACCGGCCTCGAATTTGCCCAGGCGCGGTAGAACAGCTGCAGAAAGCGGTGGTTGAAGATGTCGAGGAAGCGCGGGAAGGCGTCGTCGCGCGCAACCTGCCAATGATAGCTTTCCTCCGTCGTCGCGAGCGGCAAGGCGCCTTGTGGTCCGAGCAGGCCAAGGAACTTGACGAAGAGCCGGAGCCGCCCCTGCCCGTCTCGATCGGCGCCCGCAATGGTCGACGCCGGAAAATCGAGAAAGGCCTGCTCACCCAGGGCGACATATTCGTCCCGCCGGCTCGCGACGTCGCCGATGCGGCCGCGCTCGGGGAAACTGCGCTCCAGCCGGCGCATCACCGCGTAGAAGTCGAACCGCCAGGGCTCTGTTTCCAGTTGCGCCTGATAGTTCGGCGTCTTCTCGATCGGAGTGTCCGGCCCCGGCATCACAGGATCCGCCTTGAACCGGCGCGCGGCGGAAAGCGCGCCACCACGCCGCGCTCGACGGTACGGATCACCGTCTGGGTAAAGTGGTTCATCGCCGCATACTCCGCGAAGAAGCGATCGAGTACCGCCCCGAGCAGAAAGACGCCGGAGCCTTCGAAGGCCTTTTCATCGAGCAGCACGGTGATCTCGAGGCCCCTCGCCGCACCGGTCCCGGCCCGCTGCGGAAAGCGACGTACCACCTGGCGGCTATCGACGCTCTTGATGCCGCGGATGCGCCGTTCGGTCGCGCTGTCCGCGAGATCGGCAAAGAGCGAGAGCAATTCGCGCAAGGCCTCACCGTTCTCGCCTGCGCCACGCTGGACGAGCCCGAGCTGGTTCAGGCTGAGCAGGTTGATCAGCCGCCAGGTGACTGCCCCCGTGCTGGCGGTTTCGGCACGCAACCTGAGCTGGGAGACGATCGGCTCCCGCGGCGGCGTCGGACCGGCCAGGCAGGTGACATCCAGCGAGACATTGTCGATCAGGCGGAAATCCGCGCCGCCCGCCCCGGTCGGCAGATGCTCGGTCAGGTGCCTGTTGGAGCAGAGCGCCCGCACGCTGAGCTCCGCCACCGACACGGCATCCCCGACGCCGGCCGGCTCGACCAGCGAGATGAACATCTCGGTGCCGGTATAGTCCGAGGCTCGCCCCTGCCGCAGCTCGGCCGCCGAACGTCGGCGCGGCAGGCGACGCTGCGTGTAGTGCAGCGCGTTCACCGGTGATGCGCCCTCCGGCGACGAATAGAGCGGATGCACCGGCTGCTTCTCGCGCCCGCCGACGTAATGCGCGTGAACCGAAAGCACGCTGTGCGGCTCGTAGTCGAGCGCGCGGCTGCGGTCCGGCACGACATGGAATTCGTGCTGGTTCGTCTTGACCGGGATGCGGTCCGCCGTCTTCTCGAAGAGGTTGATCGCCGGTGCCGCATAGAGCGAGAACATCTCCTTGCGCACCGCCCCCGGCAGCCGGGCGTTGACCTCGTCGAAGACGAAGATGACGTCGACCGCCTTGGCCTTGAGCCTCGGCATCACCGCACCGAGCCCGCCGAGCCGGAAGCCGAGGAATTTCCGCGGGAACCAGAACAGCTCGCGCAACAGCGCAAAGCCTCGGAAGATGCGGTTGTCCGCCGGGAGCAAGGCCTCGTCCTCGCCGAAGCCGAGTTGCTCGAGCGAACACTCCTCGCCCGGCGTCACCACCGGGTCGCCGAACTCGTCGAGATGGCGGAAATGGATGCCTGAACAGTTGAAGAGGAGCTGCTCGCAGAGCGCCACCGCATCGGCCTCGGCGCCGAGTAGATGCACGTCGAGTGCCCTGGCCCTGCAGCCCGCAAACCAGCTCGCCGGGTTCTTGAGCGCCTGCGCCGGCGAGGGTTCCTGCTCCGGATCCGACATCACGCGATGGGCGAGCGACAGGCGCAGGCCCGCCAGGGCTCGCGTGCCCGTCTTGAGGCCGAGCGCCTGCAGCGGCCCTGGCGCGGGAATGTACTCGGCCGCCGTGATCTCGAAAGGCCACAGTGTGAGGTCGCTGCCCAGCCGGTACCGGCAGGCGACCCGCCTCTCGCGCTCGACATAGGTCGCATCGACATGGGAGCCCCGGGGGATGCGCAGCCCTTCGCGCAACGCCGGATCGGAATAGGGCGGCGTCACTCCGGCGAGCAGCGCCGAAGGAGTCGGCGCGAGATAGTTCGGCAGAAGCTGCTCGAGCAGGTTGTTGGTGAACTCCGGAAACTCATGCTTGAGCTTGAGCTGCACGCGGGCCGCCAGAAAGGCAGCGCCCTCCAGGAGCCCGCCGACCATCGGGTCCATGCGCTCGCCGGTCAGGCCACCCAGCCGCTCGGCGATCCCAGGATACTCCTCCGCGAACTCCTTGCTGTGCTCCATGAAGAGCCGGAGTTCCTGATTATAGAGATCGAGAAACTCCTGGTTCATCACGTCACCGCCCCTTGATCGCGATCTTGCCGGTGTCGAGTTCGAGATCGGCGACGAACTGGACGGGAATGTTGAGGGGGTCGCAGTTGAGATCGCCCCGCACCAGGAAGCGGACCTTGAGTTCGGCCGCGTCGAGCGTCTCGTCGCGCTCCACCACGATCGACCTGCGGATCAGCCGCGGTTCGTAGCCGAGCAGCACCTCGGTCAGGTCCTCGCGGATGGTGTCGACGCGATGTTCGTCGATCGACAGCCGGGCGAGGTCCGGGAAGCCATGGTTCAGGATCGAGTGGCGGACATGGTCGAATCCCGTCAGATCGAGGGCGGCCTCCAGATTCACCGTATTGACCAGTGCTTCGAGATCGATCGCAATCTCGCGGCGGAGCTTCTGCTCGGTGATGGCGGCACGTGGCGCCGCGCGCCGCTGCGCAAGGACGCGCTCGCCGCCCTCGTCGCGGAGGTCGAGGGCGGTCTTCGCATCCTTCTCCAGATGCGCCTCCCGAAATGCGAACATCAGCGGGGGCCGCAGCCGCTTTTTCGAGATCGGATCGTTCATGTCGCTGGATTCCGGCTTCCCGCTCCGGAGTCAGGCCACGCACCGGCTCCGGGAGGTGCCCGGCGCCGGTGCGGGTCGGCCTACGCCTTGCCCGCCTTGATGTCCCAGGTCATGGTGACCGGCGCCTCCAGCGAACCATCCTGCTTCTGCGCCTTGTACTCGTATTTGATCTTCGCGTAGTTGAGCGAGAACTGGTCGGTCGGCAGGCTGCGGCTGGCTTCCGAGCCGCCGGACTGGTAGCTCGACACCAGCAGGTCCTCCAGCGTCACGATGTAGTAGTCCTGCTGGTCGCCGCCCTGTTTGCGGACGTAGAGAACCGCCTTCTTGATGTGCTTGCCGTTGGCGCAGAACAGGGAGAGCGTCGGCGACGCCTTTCCGACAGGCGAGGTGAAATGAATGTCCTGGAAGCTCGCCTTGCCGGCGCCGCCGCCGGCGCCGGCCCCATGCGAGCCGGCATTGATCACACCCCAGGAGAAGGATTCGATCTCGATCGTGTCCTTGTGCTTCGAGTCCTTGCTTTCGCCCTTGATGCCGTCGATCTCGAGCAGGTAGTCGCTGGCCATTGTGACCTCCATATAGAGATTGTTGGAATGCTCGCTGTCGCGAGCGGACTGCGGACGCACCTCTCCTGCCGCGCGGCTTCGACCAGCCGGCACGTTGAAGATCTCGTTGTCTCCGTCACCTACGGGTCAGGTGGCGGTCACTGCTTGGGAGCTGGCAGCCGCGACACCAGGCTCAGGCCGATATCCATGCCCTCTAGCTGGAAGTGCGGCCGCAGATAGAACTTGGCCGAGTAGTAGCCAGGGTTCTCCTCGTCCTCGAAGACGTCGATGCGCGCATCGGAAAGCGGGCGACGCGCCTTCGTCTCCTCGCTGGAATTGACCGGATCGCCATCGACGTAGTCGGTGATCCATTCCTGCAACCAGCGTCGCAGCGGCTCCTTTTCCTTGTAGGAGCCGACCTTGTCGCGAACCATGCACTTCAGGTAGTGCGCGAAGCGCGAGACCGCGAACATGTAGGGCAGCCGGGCCGACAGGTTGTCGGAGGCCGTTGCTGCCGCGCCATCGGGCCCGGAGAAGGCCTTGGGCTTGTAGAGCGACTGCGCACCGATGAAGGCCGCCTTGTCCGTGTTCTTGCGATGGATCAGCGGGATCAGGCCGGATTTCGCCAGCTCCGCCTCGCGCCGGTCGCTGATCGCGATCTCGGTCGGGCATTTCAGGTCGACGCCGCCATCATCCGTCGGGAAGGTATGGGTCGGCAGGTTCAGTACCTCCCCACCCGACTGGACCCCGCGGATGCGCGTGCACCAGCCATACTCCTTGAAAGCCCGGTTGACGTTCACCGCCATGGCGTAGGCGGCGTTCATCCAGGCGTATTTCTCACCCTGGTGGCCGTCGGTGTCCTCCTCGAACGCGAACTCCTCGACGGGCTCGGATTTGGCGCCGTAGGGAACGCGCGAGAGCACGCGTGGCAGGCACAGGCCGACATAGCGGGAGTCGGCAGCGTCGCGCAGGCCTTTCCAGGCCGCATAGTCCGGCGTGTCGAAGACCTTGCCGAGGTCGCGTGGGTTCGACAGCTCCGTCCAGGCGTCCATGCCCATCAGGGACGGGTCCGCTCCGGCGAAGAAGGGTGCATGCGCTGCAGCCGCGACCTTCGACAGATCGCGCAGCAACTGCACGTCGGTCGGCACATGGCTGAAATGATAATCGCCGACCAGGCAGCCGAACGGCTGGCCGCCGAGTTGCCCGAATTCCTGCTCGTAGAGCTGCTTGAACAGCGGGCTCTGATCCCAGCGTGCACCCGGGAAGGTCTTGAGATTGCGATAGAGCTCGTTCTTCGAGACGTTCATCACCTTGATCTTCAACTGCGAGTCGGTCTCGGAGTTGAAGACGAGGTAGTGCAGGCCGCGCCAGGCACTTTCGATCTTCTGGTATTCGGGTGCATGCAGCACCGCGTTCATCTGCTCGGTCAGCTTGGCGTCGAGGCGGGCGATCATCTCCTCGATCGTGTCGATGACATCGCCCTTGATCAGGGTCGAGTCCGCCAATGCCTGGCTGACCAGCGTCGCAACCGCATTCTCGACCTCGGTCGCCGCGCGTTCCGTCTTGGGCTTGAAGCTCTGTTTCAGGATCGCCGAGAAGTCCTCGACATCGCGGGTCTCTACAGCCGTGCTTCCAGGCTGCTGGGTCTGTACTTCCGCTGCCATTGCCGCCTCGCTCGCTTAACCGCTCCGGGACCCGCAGCGGCGGGCCCGCGCCCTGCCGTCAGTTCTGCGTCTTGCCTTCGGAGGTTTCGCTCTTGCCGAGCCGCTCTCTAAGCGCCGACATCAATTGCGGGTCGGCGAGCAAGGCCTTGATCTGGTCGCTGGCGGCCATCTTGCCGTCCATGTATCGCAGCAGGTTGGCCAATTGCTCACGGGCCTCCAGCAGCTTCGCCGTTGCGGGAATCTGGCGGGCGATGGTTGCCGGGTTGAAGTCGTCGAACTTCGTGAACTTGAGCGCCACGGAGAGCTTGTCGTTGGCGTCTTCGCCGAGCTTGTTCGCCACGTTGAAGCTGACGGCGGGTTCGATCGCGGCCATGCGCTGATCGAAATTGTCCATATCGACGTCGAGAAACTTCCGCTGGGAAATGTCCGGCTTCTCGACCGCAGAGGCGTTGCCCGAGAGATCGGCAAGCACGCCCATCACGAAGGGCAGCTCGATCTTCTGCTCCGCATTGTAGGGGTCCTCATAGGTGATATGCACCCGAGGCGGCCTGTTGCGGCGAATGAATTTCTGTCCTGAATCCCCAGCCATGTGACGTGCCTCTCTGCATTCGTGCCACAGCGACGTAACGTGACGCCTAACCGGATTCTCTCATCACTACCTTGGTCTGCTCATCGCGATAAAAGGTTCAATCGGAACGCGAGAATTCGATCTAGTTTTCATCCTCCGGCATTTGCGTCACTTCTGGCAGGATATTGCCGATCAAAGACATGAAATCATGCTGCGCCAGAGCGCACGCCTTGTCCATCAATAACGGCATCGGGTGCGACGGCTCGGCTTGCCTGTAGAATGCAGCCACCGCCTTCATCGCAGCCACGGCCTCCGCGCGGTTTGCAATCTGG
>NZ_JBIWYK010000081.1:0-9412 GCF_044752385.1 Allobosea sp. CER48
CTTTTACCGGCCGACCTGACCCCTCACCTTCTCCCGAACAGCCGCTCGATATCGCTGAGCTTCAGTTCGACATAGGTCGGGCGGCCATGGTTGCACTGGCCGGAATTCGGCGTGACCTCCATCTCGCGCAGCAGCGCGTCCATCTCCTCCGGACGCATGCGGCGGCCGGCCCGGACCGAGTTGTGGCAGGCCATCGTCGCCAGCACATGGTCCAGCCGGCGCTCCAGAGAGCCGGCCGTACCGTGCTCGGCCAAGGCATCGGCGACGTCGCGGACGAGGCGCTGGAGATTGCCGCCGGCGAGCTGGCTCGGCGCCTCGCGCACCAGAACCGCCCCGGGGCCGAAGGCTTCCAGCACGAGGCCAAGGCCTTCAAGCTCGCTCCCCGCCGCGATCAGGCGGTCGGCATCGACCGGATCGAGCTCGACCACCTCGGGCAGCAGCAAGGGCTGGCGGGCGATGCCGTTGCGGGCGCGCTCCGCTTTCAAGCGCTCATAGACGAGCCGCTCATGGGCCGCGTGCTGGTCGACGATGACGACGCCTTCCCGCGTCTGGGCGACGATATAGGTTTCGTGGACCTGGGCGCGGGCGGCGCCGAGCGGCCGGTCGAGCGCGTCGGGCGAAGGCTCGGCGAGATGCGCGCGGGCATCGGCGGAGGGGGCAGCGAAATCGGAGAAACCGGATTGCGGAGCGCTGGCCGGCGCCACAGCCGGCACGCTCCAGCCCGGCGCCTGCGGGAAGCTCGGGCGCGGGATCGCGCTTCCGCTGCCGCCCATCGAGAGCACGGCGCGGAAGGCTTCGAGGGTGCGGGCGCCTCCCGTCGTGGTGGCGCGATGACCGGCGGCGGCGAGCGCTGCCTTCAAGCCGGAGACGACAAGGCCCCGGACCATGGCGGGATCGCGGAAGCGCACCTCGCTCTTGGCCGGATGGACGTTGACGTCGACCGAACGCGGATCGCAGCCGACATCGAGGAAGAGCACGGGGTGCCGGTCGGACGGCACGACATCGGCATAGGCGCCGCGCACCGCCGAGAGCAGCAGCTTGTCGCGCACCGGGCGGCCGTTGACGGAGAGATGCACGCCGGCCGAGGTGCCGCGATGGAAGGTCGGCAGGCCGGCGAAGCCGGAGATGGTGAAGCCCTCGCGCTCCGCCTCGATCCGCAGCGCATTCTCGGGAAACTCACGACCGAGCGCGCGGCCGAGGCGGCGCAGCAGGCCGTCCTCCCCGATCGGCTCGGCCGGCCAGTCGAAGGCACTGACATGCTCGCCTTCCAGCGAGAAGCGGATGTCGGGATGGGCGATGGCGAGGCGCCTGAGCATCTCGGAGACGGCCTGGGCCTCGGCCCGGTCGCTCTTCAGGAATTTCAGGCGCGCGGGCGTGAAGATGAAGAGGTCGCTGACCTCGATGCGCGTGCCGGGCGCTGCGGCGACGGGGCGGACGACACCCTTTTCGCCGGCCTCGACGACGAGACCGGATCCCTGCGCGGCATCGCGCCGGCGTGTCGCGATCGAGAGCCGCGCGACAGAACCTATCGATGGCAGCGCCTCGCCGCGGAAGCCGAGCGTGCCGATGGCGAAGAGGTCGCCGTCCGGCAGCTTTGAGGTGGCGTGGCGCTCGACAGCGAGCTCGAGATCCCCCGGCGTCATGCCGGCACCGTCGTCGACCACGCGGATCAGTTCGCGCCCACCGGCCGCGATGGTGACGGCGATCGAACGGGCGCCGGCATCGATCGCGTTCTCGACCAGTTCCTTCACCGCAGCAGCCGGCCGCTCGATCACCTCGCCGGCGGCGATGCGATCGACCAGGACGGGATCGAGGCGACGGACGGTCATGGGATCTGGGTCAGCCCGGGGCGTCGCGCCAGCGACGAGCCCAGGATCCATGAACGCCGGAGCCTGCCGAAAAGGGCTGCTGCGGTTGAGAGAACCATGCTGGACCTGCGGTTATGGGTTCCGGGCTCAGGCCTTCGGCCTGCCCCGGAACGACTGAAAGGCAGGCCGAATCGCTCAGGCGCGCCCTTCGGCAAGATAGCGCTTGGCGAGGAGCTTCGCCTCCTCCACCGCCGGCTGGTCGAACGGGTCCACACCCATGGCGTAGCCGGTCAGGATCGTCTCCAGCATGAAATGCATCAGCATCTCGCCATGGCTGGTCTCGTCGATGCGCTCGACATGGAAGCGGCGCACCGCGCAGCCGTTCTTGGCGAAGGTGTCGATCATGGCGACACCTTGGGCCGCCACCATGTCGCCGATCGTCTTCCCGGCGAAATCGGCCTGGCCGATCTTCCCGGCGAGGCCGGCGTCGATCTGCGGGCCCTTGCCCTTCACGCCCGTGGTGACGACGGTGAAGAACTTGTCCTTGGGCCCGGCGAGATAGAGCTGCTGCTGCGAATGCTGGTCGACGGGGCCAAGCGCGCCGACAGGCTGCGTGCCCTGCCCGTCCTTGCCCAGGCTCTCCGCCCAGAGCTGCATCCACCAGCGGGTGAGCAGCGCGAGCTTGTCGGCATAGGGCATCAGCACAGCGATGTTCTTGCCCGAACGCATGGCGGCGAGATGCAGCGCCGCACCGACGGCCGCAGGCGTCTCGCGCACATCCTTGCCGGCGAGCAGCGGCGCCACCGCCCGGCCGGCGCCGAGGCGCAGCGCCTCGATATCGAGGCCGAGCACGGCGGCGGGCAGCAGACCGCAATTGGTCAGCACGGAATAGCGGCCGCCGACATCCGTATGATGCTCGAGGAACGGCGTACCGAAAGGCTCGAGCAGCGCGCGCAGCGGATGCAGCTTGCCGGGCCTGGCCGGCTCGGAAAGTCCCTCGAAACGCCCGCCGATCTGCTGGTCGCCGAGATGGGCACCGCGCAGCGCCTCGATGGCCGCGATCGACTGCAGCAAGGTCTCGCCGGTGCCGCCCGATTTCGAGATGGCGACGAACTTGGTTGTCTTCAGCGGCAGCTTGGCCAGCAGCGCCGCATAGGTTGCCGGGTCGAGGTTGTCGATGAAATGGACGCGGGGCCCGGCAGCGAACTGGGACAGGCCAGCGATGCCGTAGCCGGTCAGCTGCGCCAGCGTCTGGCCGCCGAGGCTGGAGCCGCCGGTGCCGAGCACCAGGACATCGGTGGTCCCGCCAGCCTTGAGCCGCTCGGCGGCCGCCTTCACCGGCGGGAGATCGGCGGTGTCGCTCGGCAGCTTCAGCAGCGGCAGCGAACCGTCCTTCGCCTGCCCCTGCAGCCTGGCCAGCGCTGGCTTGAGATCGGCCAACGCCTTCTCGAAGGCCGCATCGGGAATACCTCCCTTGCCGACCTTGGATTCGAGCGCGAGATCGAAGCTTTGCTGAAGCATGAACAGGATCCGTATCGACTGGAGACAGCGCTATTTCAGACCAGCCGCACCGGCTTGCCAACCGCCTGCACAAGCAGGTCGGGGTTGCCGAAGAGGCGCTGCGCCACCCGCTTGACGTCGTCGAGCGTCACGGCGGCAAAGAGCCCGTTGCGGCGGGCGAGGAAGTCAGGCGTATCGCCACGCAGCGCGAGATGCAGCAATTCGCCGGCGATCTTCGGCGAAGTATCGAAGCGCAGCGGATAGGAGCCGATGATGTAGCGCTTGGCCTCCTCGACCTCGTGCTCCGTCGGCCCCTCCGCGGCAAGCTTCAGCATCTCCTCGCGGATGACCTTCATCGACTCTGCCGCGCGGTCATTGCGGGTGGCGGTGCCGCCGACCAGCATGGCGCTCTCGCGCAGCGGCATCAGGCTGGAGGAGACGCCATAGGCGAGGCCGCGCTTCTCGCGGACCTCCATGAAGAGCCGCGAGGTGAAGGCGGAGCCCCCGAGGATGTGGTTCAGCACGCTTGCCGGGATGAAGTCGGGATCATGCCACATCAGCCCGGGACCGACGAAGCGCAACACGGTCTGCGGCACGTCGAGATCGATGACATGCGTCTGGCCAAGCCCCTGGATCGGCAGCGGCTGAGCCGGGCGCGGGCGCGGCTCGCCCCTGGGCAGGCCACCGAAGAGCAGGTCGAGGCGCCCAGCGAGCTCGGCCGCGGTGATATCGCCGACCACGACGACCTTCAGGCCGCCCCGGTCGAGCAGCGCCGGGGTCAGCGCCCTGAGCGCCGGTGCCTCCAGCTTCGAGACGCTGTCGATATCGCCCTTCTCGGGTCGGCTATAGGCATGCCCCGGAAAGGCCGTGGCATAGAGCGCGTTGCGGCACATCACCTCGGGGTTCTTCGCCTGACGCTGCAGCCCGGCGATGATCTGGGACCGGACGCGGCCGACCGCGTCGGCATCGAAGCGCGGCTGGTTGAGCGCCAGCGCCAGCAATTCGAACGCCGTGTCGCGATGGCTGGACAGGGTCTGCAGGTGGCCGTGGAAATCGTCGCGGCGGGCATCGAAGCCGAGGCTGATCGCATGGTCGGCCAGCCGGCCCTGAAAGGCCTCTGCATCGAGATCGCCGGCTCCCTCGTCGAGCAGCCCCGAAACGAGATACGCGCTGCCGGCGGCATTCTCCGGATCGCGGCTGGCGCCGCCGTCGAAGGCGAAGTCGACCGCGATCAGCGGCAGGCTGTGCTCCTCGACCAGCCAGGCCTCGATGCCGCCGGGCGAGCGGACGTTCTGGACGGCGATGGCCGGGCCGGCGGTGTTCAGAGCGGGTGTCGGGATCGGCGCGTTCATGTCGCTTCCTGTCGGCGGGGCGCGATGCCCGCCCGTTCGGTGAGTCGGCAACAGGGTCAGGCGGGCAGCAGCAGGCCGGTGACGCTGCGATCCGGCTTCAGATAGCGGCGGGCGGCCTCGACCACGGCATCGCGACCGACCGCCTCGATGCGCTGCGGCCAGGCGAGCACGTCCTCCACGGTCTCGCCGACGGCCAGCGCCGAACCGAAGATGCGGGCGAGCGACGACTGGTTGTCGCGGGCGAAGACCGTCTCGGCGACGAGTCGCGTGCGGGCCCGGGCCAGTTCCAGCTCGCTCGGGCCGTCAGCCAGGAAGGCGGCGAGCACGGCATCGAGCCCCGCCTCCATCGCCGCCATCTCGACGCCCGGACGCGGGCTCGCGGAGATCTGGAAGGCGGAGCGATCGACCATCGAGCCCATGAAATAGGCGCTGGCACCGGCGGCGAGTTCGTCCTCGACGCAGAGCTTGCGATAGAGCCGCGAAGTCGTGCCGCCGCCGAGAATCTCGGCAACGAGCTCCAGCGCCAGCACCTCTTCGCGCTGGCCGGTGGTGTAGGTCGGGGTCAGCCAGCCGCGGCGCAGCGAGGGCTGCTGGACGCGCGGGTCGTTCAGCTGCACGCGCCGCGAGGCGCGTGGCTCCGGCTCGATCGGGCGGTTGCGGGCAGGCGCGGCGCCACGGGCCGCGATCCTGCCATAGCTCTCCTCGGCAAGGCGGCGCACCTCGGCAGCATCGGTATCGCCGGCCACGACGAGAATTGCATTCTCGGGCGTATAGAACCGCTGGTAATAGGCGAAGGCGTCATCCCGGCTCAGGCGCTCGATTTCGTGCTCCCAGCCGATGATCGGCGTGCCATAGGGATGATGGAAGAACAGCGTCGCCGAGAACTCCTCGCCGAGCTGGGCGGCGGGATCGGAATCGACGCGCATGCGCCGCTCCTCGAGGACCACGTCACGCTCAGGACCGACCACACTCTCGTCGAAGGAGAGGCCCGTCATGCGATCGGCCTCGTAGTCCATCATCGCGCGCAGGTGTTCCTTCGGCACGCGCTGGAAATAGGCGGTGTAGTCGAAGGAAGTGAAGGCGTTCTCCTGGCCGCCATAGCCGGCGACGATCTTGGAGAACTCGCCCGCCGGCCAGCGCTGCGTGCCCTTGAACATCAGGTGCTCGAGGAAATGCGCAATGCCCGACTTGCCGGCCGGATCATCGGCGGAGCCGTTGCGATACCACACCATATGGGTGACGACGGGCGCCCGCTGGTCCTTTACGACGACGACATCGAGGCCGTTGTCGAGCCGGAAGGATTCGACAGGCTCCGCGAGGCCTGGCTGGCGCGCGTGGATAGTCACCTGATGCCGTCTCCCTGATCGACGAAAAAGGGCGAGCGCGACGCGCCCGCCCCGATAGACAACTTGGTCAGGCTCGGCCGGTTCGGCAAGAGGTGCGCCGCAGGCCGGCCGAAAGCGACCCGCTCAGGGCTGCATGACCGGGCCCTGCCCGGTCACGAACTCGCGCTGACCGACGGCCTGCTTGTCTTCGACCGGGCCACCCTGCCCCGGTCCGAGCGCAGCCGTGCCCGCCGGCATGCGGTAGCCGGTCGGCGGCTCGGTAAGCAGGCGACGCTGCGGCTCGGAGCCGTACGTCAGCTGTTCCTTGGATTCCTGATTGCGGCGGGACGCCAGGTCCCGGCCGATGCGGATCGGCTGAAGCTGGTTGTTGTAGTTGCCGTGCCCCCCGCTGATGGCCGGGGCGGCCCCGCCCCGCGCGGTGCGGCCGCGGCGCAGTACCTCCTGCGAGAGCATCGGGTTGTTGCGTGCCTTCTCCGACAGCGCATAGGGCGGGCGGTTGGCCTCGTCCTTGCGGCGCTGGATGTCGGGGTCGTTCGGCCAGGCGGCATTGCGGGTGCTCGCCGGATCCTGCGGACGCGGCAGCGTCGAGTTCGGCGGCACGACCAGCGGCGGCCGGGCGCGATAGTCGATGTCGTCACCGCTGCTCTTTCCGCCGAAGGTCCCCTCGAGCAGATTCTTGAACAGCATGCCTTCCTGCGCGAATGCAGGCTGGGCGGCCAGTACGAGCCCACCAGCGAGCAGCAGATGCGTCGCGCGGATGCGTTGCGCCATGTCAAATCTCCCTTTGGACGATCTCACGACCGCCTCAAACACGGACGAGCGGCGAAAGGATGGCGAAATCGTCACTCAGCTGTCTTTTCCCCAGCCGGTCGGAAGGACTCATACAGGAGCCCGACCACGCCGACAACGATCGCGACATCGGCGATGTTGAAGATATACCAGCTGAAATTACCCCAGTGGAAGTGAACGAAATCCACCACCGCGCCATAGACGGCCCGATCGACACCGTTGCCGAGCGCGCCGCCGATGATCAGAGCGAGGCTCAGCACCGTCAGCCGGTCATGGCTGCGCCACATCCAGCGCCAGAGCCAGATGGCCGCGACGAAGGAGATGACGACCAGGAACCAGCGGCCGAGGTCAGTGCCCTGCTGGAACAGCCCATAGGAAATCCCCCGGTTCCAGGCGAGCACGATCGTCAGGAACGAGGTCAGGTCGAAGGGGCCGTTCTCGGCCAGCCCGACGCCGTAGAGCAGCCAGCATTTCAGGACCTGATCGGCGATGAAGACGACCAGAACGGTGGCGAGGCCGAGACGGCGGGCAGGCGTCATCAGGCGCGTGCCCCCAACTCCTTCAGCGCCTGAGCGTCCCGCGGCGTCACCTGCGGATAAGCCGGATCGGCCGTCGCGGGATCGAAATACTTCCACGAGCGTGCGCATTTGATGCCGGCAGCGCGATGCGGCACCACCGCGACGCCCGGCACATCGGCGAGGCGGAAGGCCTCGGCCGGCCCGTCCCCGTTCTCGACGCGGATGCCCGAGGTGATGCTGATCTCGGCAAGGTCGACGCCGGACAGCGCGGCGAGAAGATCGGCATCGGCGACGAAGACCTGCGGCGCGGCCTCGAGCGAGGAACCGAGGCGCTTGGCGGCACGCTCCAGTTCCAGCGCACCGGTGACGGCGCGCCGGACGCGCCGGATC
This sequence comes from Allobosea sp. CER48, assembly GCF_044752385.1. NCBI lineage: Bacteria > Pseudomonadati > Pseudomonadota > Alphaproteobacteria > Hyphomicrobiales > Alloboseaceae > Allobosea > Allobosea sp. CER48. The sequence continues at coordinate 7,704 of NZ_JBIWYK010000081.1, forward strand.
TTGGCCCAGCGCTCGGACAGCTCGGGATCAAGCCAGCTCTGCGAGGCCACGACGAAGCGCTCGAGATGGACCGACCCCTCGGCCGCCTTCTGCGCGGGATAGCGCTCCAGCCACGCTTCCTCGGCGGTGAAGACCAGGATCGGTGCAAGCCAGGTGGTGAGACAGCGGAAGAGATGGTCGACCACGGTCAGCGCGCTGCGCCGGACATGGCTGGACATCGGGTCGCAGTAGAGCGCGTCCTTGCGGATGTCGAAATAGAAGGCCGAGAGCTCGGTGTTCATGAACTGCGAGAGCAGGAACACGACCTTCTTGTAGTCATAGGTGCGATAGGCTTCCTCGACCTGCGGGCCGAGCTCCGCCAGGCGGTGAAGCATCAGCCGCTCGAGCTCCGGCATGGTCTGCGGATCGGAGACACGAACCTCCTCGCTGAAATGGGCGAGCGTGCCGAGCATCCAGCGCATGGTGTTGCGCAGCTTGCGATAGGTCTCGACGAAGGTCTTGAGGATCTCCTTGCCGATGCGCAGGTCGTCCGAATAGTCGGCAGCCGCAACCCACAGGCGCAGGATATCGGCGCCGGAATCCTTGATGATGTCCTGCGGCGCGGTGACGTTGCCCTTCGACTTCGACATCTTCTCGCCCTTCTCATCCAGGCAGAAGCCGTGGGTGAGAACGACGTCGAACGGCGCGCGGCCGCGCGTGCCGCAACTTTCCAGAAGGCTCGAATGGAACCAGCCGCGATGCTGGTCCGAGCCTTCGAGATACATCACCTTGTCCTTGCCGCCGTCGACGACGCGATGCGTCCTCAGATCGGCACGCTTCTCCAGGGTGAAGGCGTGGGTGGACCCGGAATCGAACCAGACGTCGAGCACGTCGGTGACGCGCTCGTACCGCGCCGGATCGTAGCCGAAGGGCTTCAGGAAGCGGGCGCCGTCCATGTCCGTGAACCAGGCATCCGCACCTTCGGCCTCGAAGGCTTCCGCGATCGCGGCGTTGACCCGGGCGTCGACGAGGATCTCCTTCGTCTCCTTCTCGACGAAGACGGTGATCGGCACGCCCCAGGCGCGCTGGCGCGAGACGACCCAGTCCGGACGGTTGGCGATCATGCCGTTGATGCGGTTCTCGCCGGCGGCGGGCACCCATTCGGTCTGCTTGATCGCCTTCAGCGCGCGGTTGCGGAGCGTGTCGGAGTTGCCCCCCGCCACCGGCTGCGGATCGGCGGCGTTCGGCACGCCGGCCTCGCCGATCGGCTTGTCCATGGCGATGAACCATTGCGGCGTGTTGCGGAAGATCACCGGCTTCTTGGAACGCCAGGAATGCGGATACTGATGCTTCAGGCGGCCGCGCGCGATGATGTTGCCGGTCTCGACCAGCGCCTTGATGACGACGTCGTTGGCGTTGCCCTTGTCCCCCTTGTCGGTGATGACCTGGGCGCCCTCGAAGCCCGGAGCCTCCCTGGTGAAGCGGCCATCGGCATCGACGGTGTAGGGGATGCGGGTATCGATGCCGCGCTCGGTCAACTGGCGGCCATTCGCCATCCAGACGTCGAAGTCCTCGCGGCCATGGCTCGGCGCAGTGTGGACGAAGCCGGTGCCGGCATCGTCGGTGACATGGTCGCCATCGAGCAGCGGGACGACGAAGTCATAGCCCCGGCCGCGCAGCGGATGGGCGACGGTCAGCGCCGCGAGCTGTTCGGCGGACACATCCGCGAC
>NZ_JBIWYK010000082.1:0-9404 GCF_044752385.1 Allobosea sp. CER48
TCCAGAGGCAGGCGCCGCCCTTCGGCGGCTTCGTCCCTGCTTCATCCGGCGCCTTCGGCCGGCTCTTCACCTCGCCCGGTCCGATCTTCGAGCCGGAGGGCACCGAGGCCGACGCATGGAACGCCGCGCGCGGCCTCCATGCCGCGGGCTTCCGCCGCGGCGATATCGTGCTCAACACCCTCAGCTATCACCTGACGCCCGGCGGCTTCATCATGGATTCCGCCGCCCGCGCGCTCGGCTGCGCCGTGGTCCCGGCCGGCCCCGGCAACACCGAGCAGCAGATGGAGGTCATCTCGGCCTATCGGCCGAGCGCCTATGTCGGCACGCCCGATTTTCTGAAGATCCTGATCGAGGCCGCAGACGCACGCGGCGTCGACATCTCCTCAATCAGGCGCGCCGTCGTCTCCGGCGCCGCCTTCCCGCCTTCGCTGCAGGTCTGGGTCAAGGAGCGCGGCATCGACGCCTATCAGCTCTATGCGACCGCCGATGTCGGCGTGATCGCCTATGAAACCCCTGCCCGCGAGGGCATGGTGCTGAACGAGAACCTGATCGTCGAGATCGTTCGTCCGGGTACGGGCGACCCCGTCCCGGAGGGCGAGGTCGGCGAAGTCGTGATCACCAATCTCGACCCGCATCATCCGCAGATCCGGCTCGCCGTGGGCGATCTCACCGCCGTGCTGCCGGGCCGCAGTTCCTGCGGACGCACAAGCACCCGGATCAAGGGCTGGATGGGCCGCGCCGACCAGACCGCCAAGATCAAGGGCATGTTCGTGCGCCCCGAGCAGGTCGCCGAGATTGCCAGGCGCCATGCGGAGATCGCCAAGCTTCGCCTCGTCGTCGGCCGCGCCAACGAGACCGACATCATGACGCTCAAGGCCGAGATCTATGCCGAGCCGGCCGGCTTCGTCGACGCGGTCTCCTCCACGCTGCAGCAGGTGACGAAGCTCAAGGGTGCCGTCGAGATCCTGCCGCTCGGAGCCCTGCCCAATGACGGCAAGGTCATCGCCGACGAGCGCCCGGTGGGCTGAGCGGCAAGGCCGAGGCCTGCGCTGACCGTCATGGTCGGGCCCGACCCGGCCATGCCTGTCCTTACCGGCCGGAGATCGTGGTTGAGCGCGGATGCGGGCCACCGGGCGAGGGCCCGTCACCAGTCGAGCGGCATCTCGCCCTGCGCCTCCAGCCATGTATTGGCCCGGCTGAACGGCCTGGAGCCGAAGAAGCCGCGTCGCGCCGACAGCGGCGAAGGGTGAGCACTGGCGATGACGAGGTGCCTATCCTCGTCGATCAGGGGCCGCTTCGCTTGAGCGGGTGCGCCCCAGAGCAGGAAGACCGCACGCGGCCGCTCGCGAGAGACGGTGGCGATGACCGCATCGGTGACCTTTGCCCAGCCGAGCGCGAGATGCGAACCGGCCTTGCTCGCGCCCTCCCGCACCGTCAGCGCGGTATTGAGCAGCAGCACGCCCTGTTGCGCCCAGCGTGTCAGGTCTCCATCGGGAAGTGCATCCTGGCCCAGATCCTCCGCCCGCTCCTTGTAGATGTTGGTCAGCGACCGCGGCAACGGCGGCGGCCCGACATAGGAGAAGGCGAGCCCGTTTGCGTGCCCCGGCGTCGGATAGGGATCCTGACCCAGAATGACCACGCGCACCCTGTCCAGCGGCGTCAGCGCCAGCGCCGCAAAGACGCGTTCCGGCGCCGGCGCCACGACGTGCCCAGCCGCGCGTTCGGCATCGACCGCCGCGCAGGCGCGCGCCGCCTCCGCGCCCGCAGCGAAGACCGGCAGGTCCCGCCACCCCCTGGAGTTCCCGCTCGCCAGGAAGGCCGCGAGCGCGTCGCGGCAGCTCACTTGAGGACGGCCCTGCCCTCGACCTTTGCATCGACCGTGCCGAGCCGGCGCACATAGACCATCACTTCGTTGGCCATCAGCTTGCCGTCGGTGAGGCCGAGCAGCGTCTTGCCGCGGCCAAGCGCCGTGTAGCCGTCGCCGCCCTCCAGCATGAAGTTGTTGGAAGCGACGGTGTATTTGCCGGCCGGGTCGATCGGCTTGCCGTCGACCGTGACGGCGATGACGCGCGAGCCTTGCGGCTGCTTGAGATCCGCCTCGAACTTGAGGCCGGACACGACCGGGAAGCGGCCTGCGCCCTGCGGAGCATCGCGCAGACCGTTCTCGATCGCATCCTTCACGTCCTTGCCGGTGATCTCGACCATCACCGTGGCATTGCCGAACGGCAGCTCGCTCAGCACGTCACGGCGGGTCAGCTTCTGCCCGGCAGCATATTGCTTGTTGGCACGGATGCCGCCGGCATTGGTGATGGCGAGCTGAGCCCCGGTCGCGGAGCGGATCGCATCGGCGATCAGGTTGCCGATAGCGGTCTCCTGCGTGCGGATCACGCCCGTGCGGGAATCGAGCGGCGCGGCGAGCGTCGCGATATCGACATCGAGCTCCTTCGACAGTTCCGCCTCGTAGCCCTTCACGATCGCGGCGACGTCCGGGTCCGGCGTAGCCGAGCGGGAATCGTTGACGCGGAAGGTCGGCGTCCACGAAACCTGCCGCGCCGCCCCCTCGCCTCTGACGCTGACGGCGATATCGATGGCGGTGACGTAGTTGCCCTCCTCGTTCGACTCGACCATCACGACCTTGCCGTCATAGGCGATGGCGAGATCGTGGTCGTGGCCGGTCAGCAGGATGTCGACCACGCGCGAGCGGACGATCTCGTAGTCCATGGCCCGGTCCGCATGAACGACGGCGACGAGCATGTCGGCGCCTTGCCCTTTCAGGGCCTTCGCCTCGCGGCGCAGCGCCTCCATCGTCGAGGAGAACTTCAGGTCGCCCGGATTGGAGAGCTGAGGCGTCGGATCATAGGTCGTGCCGATCACGCCCACCTTGATGCCGCCCAGCTCGAAGATCTGCGAATCCTTGTGCTGCGGCAGCGCGTTTCCGGCCGCATCGCGCAGATTGGCGGCAAAGGTCGGGTAGTTCTGCGCTGCCGTCAGCTTGAGGTAGTTCTCCTTGCCGAAGTCGAACTCGTGATTGCCGGGCACGAAGACGTCGATGCCCATCTTGTTCTGCATCGCGACGATGTGCGCGCCCTGATCGAAGCCCGACATCAGCGAGGGCGAATAGCAATCTCCGGCATGGCAGAACAGCACCGGGACGCCCTTGGCCCGCTCGGCCTTGGCGATGCCGGCGGCGCGGGCAAAACCGCCGCGCCCCTTGTCGTCGCTCATCTTGTAGATGTCGTTGAGCAGGAGCAGCGTGAAGCTCGGCGCCGGCTGCTGCGCCATCGCCACCGGCGCGGTCGCGGCAAGCGTTGCGGGCGCCGCCAGGACGCCGAGAGCCTTGCGGCGGGTGAGCTTCGTCATGGAGGCGCCCTTCAGGTCTTGAGAACGGCTCCAGACTAGCAAGAGTTGCGCCGCAGTGACCAGAGGGCGAACCGGCGCGAAACGCGGTTGTCGGCAGTGTCGCACCCTGAATTTCACCGGCTTCAAGGCTGGACGAAAGCGCGAACTCGTCTAAATCACGGGGCAAGGAGAGCATGCGCTCATGACTGCTGACATTACCGCGGCGCCCGGCCGCGAGGCCGCTTCCCGGCCGCCCGACCATCCCAAGGTGCAATACGGCCGCATCGGCGTGCTGCTGATGAATCTCGGGACGCCGGAAGGCACCGGCTACTGGCCGATGCGGGCCTATCTCAAGGAATTCCTGTCGGACCGGAGGGTCATCGAGGAACCCCGCTGGAAATGGTGGCCAATCCTCAACCTGATCATCCTGTCGACCCGGCCGGGCCGGAAGGGCAAGGACTACGCCTCGGTCTGGAACAACGAGCGCAACGAAGGCCCGCTCAAGACCATCACCCGCTCGCAGACCGAACAACTCGCCGAACGCCTGAAGCCGCTCGCCGGAGACCGCGTCGTCTTCGACTGGGCGATGCGCTACGGCTTTCCCGATGTGAAGAGCCGGCTGAAGGCCCTGCTCGACCAGGGCTGCGACCGCATCCTGCTGGTGCCGCTCTATCCGCAATATGCCGCGCCGACCTCGGCCACCGCTTGCGACCAGGCCTTCCGCGCGCTCATGCAGATGCGCTGGCAGCCCTCGGTGCGCGTCTCGCCGCCCTATCACGACGACCCCGTCTATATCGGCGCGCTCGCCCGCTCGATGCGCGCCTCGCTCGCCAGGCTCGATTTCGAGCCCGAGGTCATCCTCTGCTCCTTCCACGGCATGCCGAAGGAGTATCTGCTGAAGGGCGATCCGTATTACTGCCAGTGCGTCAAGACCTGGCGTCTGCTGCGCGCCGAGCTCAGCCTCTCCGAGGACCAGTTCCCGCTGACCTTCCAGTCCCGCTTCGGGCCGGACGAATGGCTGCAGCCCTATACCGACGAGACGGTGAAGGCACTTGCCAAGGCCGGGAAGAAATCGATGGCCATCGTCGCGCCCGGCTTCTCGGCCGACTGCCTGGAGACGCTGGAAGAACTGGACGGCGAGAACCGCGAGATCTTCCTGCACAATGGCGGCGAGAAATTCGCCTACCTGCCCTGCCTCAACGATTCCCGCGAAGGCATCGACGTCATCGCGGAAGTCGTCCAGCGCGAACTGATGGGCTGGCTCTGAGCTAGCCTTCTCTCGCGACGAAGCGCGCCACGCTTTCGGCCACCGGGCGCGCCTTCAGGATGCGGCGATGGCCGAGCCCGTCGGTTGCCTCCAATGCGACGAACGCTCCGGCTTCCGCCAGCGCCTGTGCATGATGGAAGCCGAGCTCGCGATCCTGCCGGTCATGGATCACCAGCGTCGGCAGCCCGATGCCCTCGAGCTGCAGCGGCCCTTCGAAGACCTCGACGGGATTTCCGGCGACGACATGGATGCGCCGTTCCAGCGCCGCCTGCCCGCGCCGGCCAAGCCCGATCGTGGCGCCGAACTGCCGGGTGATCTCCGTGATCGAGGATGGTGCGGCAATGAGCACGATCCGCGCGGCATGGACCGGCGGCTGCCCCCTGACCGAGCCCGCGAGCGCCGCAAGCGCGATCGCGCCACCGAACGAATGGGTGACGATCGCATGCAGGGGCCCGAACACCCGTGCGACAGCTGCAAGGCTCGCGACGCCGAGCGGAATGTTGAGCTCGCGCCCCGTCGACGCGCCGTGGCCGGGCAGATCGAAGGCGACGACGCGGAAGCCCCTCCCGAGCAAGGGCTCGACGAAGCCGGCCATGGAAGCCGCCTCTCCCGTCCAGCCATGGACCAGCAGCACGGTGCGCGTCGCCACCGCCGCCTCGGGCTCGAAGACATAGGCCTGTACGCTCCCGCAAGGGAACGGAATCGCGCGCGGGCTGCCCTGCCGCAGCGGCGCCGCGGCGCCCTGGTCTGCCGTCTTTCCGTTTCCGGTTCGCTTCGGCGGTCTTGGCGGGGTACAGAACAGACGGAATGCCAGCCGGCCGGTTGCTGAGGGAGCCACGAAGCTGGCGGCCCGGACCAGCGGGCGCACGTAACGGAGGGCGGAAGCGGTCATGGCACGGACCCTGTCTTGTTCAGCGCTGAACGAATATGTTCAGCCATGAACAAAAAGCAAGCGCTTTTCGATGCACCCCTCCCGGGGCAGCCGAAACCGCAGGTTCTGCCATGGGACCTGCCCCGCTTCCGCAACTGGGTCTCCGTCGCCCGCGCGCACAGCCTGTGGGAGAAGGTCTTCACCGAAGCGCTGGCGCCGCTCGACATCCAGCTCGCGCATTACGACGTGCTCGCCAACGTCTTCCACGCGCCCGGCCTCTCGCAGCAGGCGCTGGCCGAGAAGCTGCTGGTGGGCCGCAGCGCGATGAGCATGCTGCTGCCGGTGCTGGAACGGCGTGGTCTCATCGAGCGGCGCAACGACGAAGCCGACAAGCGCCTGCGCCGTCTCTGGTTGACGCCTGCCGGTGAGGCGCTGACCCGCAAGGCAATGGCGGTCCATGTCGCGGAGATCGAGGCGATGATGACCGTGCTCAGCGACGAGGAATGCAATGCCGCCGGCGAGGCGATGCGCCGCGTCGCCAAGGCGCTCGAGGCCCGCAGCGCCGGAAGCCGCTGAAGCGATTGCCTGCGGTCAGACCCGCAGGATCACCCGCGCCACGGCATCGAGCGCAGCCCCGGCATCCCCACATGCGAGTGCCCCGTCGACGGTCGGTGCGCCTTCCAGCAGAAAGACCGGCCGCTTGAACTGCAGCGCGAAGGCAATCTCCGACAACGTCCCGTAGCCGCCGCCGATCGCGACGAGGCAGCAGGCCGCGCGGGCGATCAGCGCATTCCGGGCTACGCCGATGCCGGTCGCAAGCGGTACGGTGACGTGAGGGTTGGCCGCCTCCGGTTCGTCATCCGGCAGAAGGCCGATCGAAAGCCCCCCAGCCTGCGCGACGCCGCGGCAGACTTCCTCCATCACGCCGGAGCGGCCGCCGCACAACACGGTGACCCCGTGCCCGGCGAGCAATCGCCCCATCGTCTCGGCGGCAACCGCCTGGGAAGCGGTCGGTGTGCGCGTGCCGATCACCGCAACCGGCGTGCGCAGCGAGGCCCCGCTCTCGAGCTGGAGCCAGCGGAGCGCGCTGGCGGCCGAAACCGGCTCTCCGTGCTCCGTCGGCTCCGCCTCGCTCCAGTACCGCGCCACCGGGTCGAAGACCCGGCCGCGCCCGTCATGCAATCGCCCGCTTTCGCGATCGAAGCGCAGCTGGAGGTCCGGAAGCACGGCTCAGGCCGGCTTCTTTTCTTCGCCGAAGGCCGCGATGCCGCCATGCTTGGCCGACCAGCTCGCCGGGTCGTTCAGGAAACTCTCGACTTCGGCGAGGATCTTCGGCTCGAAATGGCCGCTTTCCTTGGCGACGGCGAGCACGTCCCACCAGGTCGTGAGGTAGTGCAGGTTGACGCCGATCTCCTGCATCAACTCGCGGCTCTTGGGGAAGATGTCGTAGTAGAACAGCACGAAGCAGTGCTGCACGTCGGCGCCGGCATTGCGCAGCGCCTCGGCGAAATTCACCTTGCTGCGCCCGTCCGTCGCGAGATCCTCGACCAGCAACGTGCGCGCGCCCTCGACGACCGAGCCCTCGATCTGGGCATTGCGGCCGAAGCCCTTCGGCTTCTTGCGGACATACTGCATCGGCAGCGCCAGCCGATCGGAAATCCAGGCTGCGAACGGGATGCCGGCCGTCTCTCCGCCGGCGATGATGTCGAGCGACTCGTAGCCGATGTCCCGCACGATCGTCGTCGCCGCGAAATCGATCAGCGACGAGCGCAGGCGCGGATAGGAGATGATCTTGCGGCAGTCGATATAGACCGGGCTGGCCCAGCCGGAGGTGAAGAAGAAGGGCTTGTCGCTGTAGAAGTGGACCGCCTTGATCTCGAGCAGCATCTTGGCCGCTTCGCGCGCGATCACGGCCCTGTCGGTGGGGGTGAACAGGTGGGACATGGCGCGGTTTCCTTGGGCTGAGCGAGGCCGCTCGCCGCGGACGGCAAGGGCGCAGGGACTGGTCGAATTGGCAAACGGCCCCTTCTGATCGCCCTTTCCCGGCAGGTCAATCCCCGTCCTGCGATTTTCCGCACCCCCTTCCGCTTGATCCGAAGCGCCCATACGTCCAACGCGGCGGGAGCAGCGCCACCCGGTCCCGTCCGTGCCCTGAAAGCCGCGCCGAAGCGCGTTTCGTCGGCATCCACAGGCCGAAGCCGCACCGATCATTGCGCCGGCCCCGGCTGCATGACATGGCGAGCCCAATGTGGATCCGGGCCATGTCCTGCATGGCCGCCCCGCTGCATATACCCGGGGCACGACGAAGGGGCTTCCAATCATGAGCGATCAACGCACGGCGCCGGCCATGGCGCCCTCCGCCCCCGTCGAGGTGGACAGCAAGGCGCGGAAGGCGTTGTGGGGTGCTGCCATCGGCTATGCGATGGACGGCTTCGACCTGCTGATCCTCGGCTTCATGCTGCGGGCGATCTCGGCCGACCTGCAACTGAGCCAGGCCCAGGCGGCCTCGCTGGTCACCGCCACGCTCGTCGGCGCCGTGCTCGGCGGCATCGGCTTCGGCATGCTCTCCGACCGCATCGGCCGCGTCCGCGTCCTGACCTGGACCATCGTCCTCTTCGCCGTCTTCACCGGCATGTGCGCGCTGGCGCAGGGCTATTGGGACCTGCTGATCTACCGCACCATCGCCGGCCTGGGCCTCGGCGGCGAGTTCGGCATCGGCATGGCGCTGGTCGCCGAGGCCTGGCCGGCCTCGAAGCGGGCCCGCGCCTCCTCCTATGTCGGCCTCGGCTGGCAGGTCGGCGTGCTCGCCGCCGCCATCGCCACCCCGCTGCTGCTGCCGACGATCGGCTGGCGCGGCATGTTCGCCATCGGCATCCTGCCGGCGATCGCCGCCTATTTCATCCGCCACTCCCTGCACGAGCCCGAGGTCTTCGTCGCCCGCTCCAAGGACCGGCCGAAGGAATCGGCGCTGCGCCTGCTGGTCAAGGACTGGGAGACCTCCAAGCTCAGCCTCGGCATGGTCGTGCTCTGCTCGGTCCAGAACTTCGGCTATTACGGCGTGATGATCTGGCTGCCGAACTACCTCGCCACCCGGTTCGGCTTCGCGCTGACCCAGTCGGCGGTGTGGACGGCGGTGACCATCGCCGGCATGGCGCTCGGCATCTTCGCCTTCGGCCATATCGCCGACCGCATCGGCCGCCGCCCCGCCTTCTTCGGCTACATGCTCGGCGCCGCCGTGATGGTCGTGGTCTATTCGCGCCTGACCGACCCGATGCAGCTGCTCGTCGCCGGCGCCGTCATGGGCTTCTTCGTCAACGGCATGCTCGGCGGCTATGGCGCGCTGATCAGCGAACTGTTCCCAACCGCGGCGCGCGCCACCGCCCAGAACGTGCTGTTCAACATCGGCCGCGGCGTCGGCGGCTTCGGACCCGTCGTCGTCGGCGCCATCGCGGCCGCCTACGGCTTCCAGACCGCCATCGCACTGCTCGCCGCTCTCTACATCCTCGACATCCTCGCCATGTGGCTCCTCATCCCAGAGAAGCGCGGCGCAGAGCTGCAATAGGCTCGTCCGCGCGAGCCAGTCGGAAGCAGGCCTGCATCGGGCGTCGCGCATCGCGGCGCCCGTTTGCGTTCGAAACCCGAAGACCCACGGAAGAAGGCGGGCGTTGATCCCAGGCCCAAAAAACAAAAAGCGCCGGAAGATCCGACGCTTGCATGCTTCTCAAGTCCTGAGATTGTCTGGAGCGGGCGAAGGGATTCGAACCCTCGACCCCAACCTTGGCAAGGTTGTGCTCTACCCCTGAGCTACACCCGCATCCGAGACAGTCGCGCCGTGTTGGCGGCGCGGTCGGGTTATTGCCCCAAAGCGCGGCGGAGTGCAAGCGCCTCCCGAAAAGTTTTTTGCCGGCCGTTGATAACTCTCCCTCC
>NZ_JBIWYK010000083.1:0-9371 GCF_044752385.1 Allobosea sp. CER48
TGACCGCGACTTCGAGCCCCTCGATATGCGGCACCTGCGACAGGAACATCGAGCCGAACTTGCCGGCGCCGATCAGCGCCGCGCGCACGGGCTTTCCCGCCTCGCGGCGCGCTGCGAGCTTGGGCATCAGATTCATGGTTTGACTCCGTCCGGAGCGCCGTCATGCCCGGGCTCAAGCCGGGCATCCCCTCGACGAGATCCCCGGGTCTGCGCTCCGCTCGCCCGGGAATGACGTTCGAGACCCGCCTTACTCGGCCTTCACGCCGGCATCGGCGATGATCTGCTTCCAGGTTGCGATTTCCTGGAGATGATAGGGTTTGAACGCGGCGGGATCGCGTACCTTGAGCGTGAAGCCGAGCTTCAGGATCGCATCGCGCGTCGCCGGCTTGTTCAGCGAGGCGATGATCGCCTTCGACAGCGTATCGAGCACGTCGTCAGGCGTCTTCACCGGCGCAAAGAAGGCGGCCCAGGAATCGGCATCGGCATTGGCCACGCCCTGCTCGCGCAGCGTCGGGATATTCTTGGCGTTGGGGTTGCGCTCGGGGCTGGCGAGCGCGAGCGCCCTGAGCGTGCCGGCATTGATCTGCTCGAGCACGCTCGGCAGCGTGGAATTGGCGATATCGATGCGGCCGGCGATGATCTCCTGCACCAGCGGCGCCGCCCCGCGGAACGGGACATGCGTCATCTTGATGCCGGTGCGCTGCATGAACAGCTCCATCGCGAGGTGCGAGCCGGAGCCGACGCCGGTCGAGCCGTAATTCAGCTTGCCCGGATCGGCCTTGGCGAGCGCGATCAGCTCCTGGATGTTCTTGGCCGGCAGGTCGTTGCGGACGACGAAGGCGTGCTCGAAGGCGCCGACGCCGGCGAGCGGCGCGAAATCCTTCACCGCGTCGTAGCCCGGCTCCTTGAGAAGGAACATGTTGTTGCCGTGCGTCTGGTTGTTGCCGAACACGATGGTGTAGCCATCGGGCGCCGCATGGGCGACGGCACGGGTGCCGACTGCGCCCGAGGCGCCAGCCCGGTTGTCGACGATGACGTTCTGGCCGAACGCAGTGGTGAGATCCTGCGCGACGAAGCGCGCGATAGCGTCGGTCGGCCCGCCCGCCGGATAGGGCACCACGATCGTCACGACCTTGCTGGGGAAGCTCTGGGCCCGGACGATCGACGGAGCGAAGACGGCGCCGGCCATCAGGCCGAGCGTGGAACGGCGGGTCAATGACATGAACTTCCTCCCGACTCCGGCCAGCGCGGCGGAGCATTTGCTTTGCCGCGAGATTTACGGGCAAAGGCGCCATGCGTCCAGCGCCCGACACCTGCACCGCAAGGCAGCCTAGTCTGCGCCAAGAACAGTGGGAGGAAGGGTAATGGCGGTACGGATCGAGAGGCAGGGCAAGGTCGCGACGGTGATCCACAGCCGGCCGGACGCGCGCAACGCGATGGACCCGGACAGCGCCGTGGCGCTGACGGAGGCCTTCATCGCGCTCGACCGCGACGAGGAGACTGCCGCGATCGTCTTCTGGGGAGAAGGCGGCGCCTTCTGTGCGGGCTGGGACCTCAAATACGCCCAGGCCTTCACAGATGCCGGGCGCTTCGATCGCGAGATCGTCGAGGGCCTGGCCTTTCCCGATAAGGGCAATCCGCCGCGCGGACCGATGGGGCCCTCGCGGCTTGAGATGAGCAAGCCGCTGATCGCCGCCATCGAGGGGCCGGCGGTCGCGGGCGGCATGGAACTCGCCCTGTGGTGTGATGTCCGCGTGATGGCCGCGGACGCCTATTTCGGCGTCTACTGCCGGCGCTGGGGCATCCCGCTGATCGATGGCGGCACCGTTCGCCTGCCGCGCCTCGTCGGCGAGGGCCGCGCGCTGGAGATCATCATGACCGGCCGGAAGGTCCCGGCCGACGAAGCGCTGCGCATCGGGCTCTGCGAGCAGGTCACAGCGAAGGGCCAGGCGCGGACGGCTGCCGAGGCCATGGCACGGGAGATCGCGCGCTTTCCTCAGGGCGCGGTTCGGGCCGACCGCGCCAGCGCCATCGCGGGGCACGGGCTGAGCGTGCAGGAAGCACTAGCTCGGGAGTGGCAGCGTGGCGTCCACACCATCGCGACGGAGGGGGCGGCCGGCGCAGGCCGCTTCGCTGCCGGCAGGGGCCGCGGTGGCGACTTTTCGGAAATCTGACTGTTTAGCCCGTGAACCCTGCCCGCTTCAGGCGCTGGATTGCGAGATCGAGCGCCTGAAGGAAGCCGGAGCGATCCCTCTGCGAGAACGGCTTCGGCCCGCCCTGCACGGTCCCCATCGCGCGCAGGTCCTCCATCATGTCGCGCGTCGCCAGCGCCATGCCGATCGAGGCCTCGGTGAAGGGCTTGCCGGTTGGTCCGATCACTTCGGCGCCCGCCTTGATGCAGCGATCGGCAAGCGGAATGTCGGCTGTGACGACGATCGCGCCGCGGCCGACCCGCTCGGCGATCCAGTCATCGGCGGCGTCGAAGTTGCCCGGCACCGTCACGCGCTCGATCCAGGATTCGCGGGGCACGTTGAGGAAGCTGTTGGCGACGACGAAGACGTGCAGCCTGTGACGGCCGGCGACGCGGTAGACCTCGTCCTTCACCGGACAGGCATCGGCATCGACATAGATCGCGATCGTTCCGGCAGTCTTGCTCATGGCCCGGCCTTCGCATGTCCCGGCTGCAAGGGCAAACCGCCCCGAATTCATGACGCTTCTGCAAAACATCAAGCAGTTGCGCTTGCGATCATGGCCGCCGAGTCATAAACCACGCGCGCGCCCTGCCGGCGCTCACCCTCCCGCTCCTCCGGAGACCAGTCCAATGGCCTTTCTTGCCGATGCCCTGAAGCGCGTGAAGCCGTCAGCGACCATCACGATCACGCAGAAGGCCCGTGACCTGAAAGCCCAGGGCAAGGACGTGATCTCGCTTTCGGTCGGCGAGCCCGATTTCGACACGCCGGACAATATCAAGGAAGCGGCGATCTCCGCGATCAAGCGCGGCGAGACCAAGTACACCCCGGTCTCCGGTATCCCGCAGCTGCGCGAGGCCGTCGCCCGCAAGTTCAAGCGCGAGAACGGGCTGGACTACAAGGCGAGCCAGACCATCGTCTCGACCGGCGGCAAGCACGTCATCTACAACGCGCTGCTCGCCACGCTGAACCCGGGCGACGAGGTCATCTGCGTCTCGCCCTACTGGGTCAGCTATCCCGAGATGGTCGCGCTCTGCGGCGGCACGCCGACCTATGCCGAGACCTATCTCAAGAACGACTTCAAGCTGCAGCCGGAAGACCTCGAGAAGGCGATCACCCCGAAGACGAAGTGGGTGATCCTCAACTCGCCGTCGAACCCGTCGGGCGCAGCCTACAGCCATGCCGAGATGAAGAAGCTGACGGACGTGCTGAGGCGCCATCCGCATGTCTGGATCCTCACGGACGACATGTACGAGCATCTCGTCTATGGCGACTTCCAGTTCGTTACGCCGGCCCAGGTCGAACCCGCCCTGTACGAGCGCACGCTGACGATGAACGGCGTCTCGAAGTCCTACGCCATGACCGGCTGGCGCATCGGCTACGCCGCCGGCCCGCAGCAGTTGATCAACGCCATGGACCTCGTCCAGGGCCAGCAGACCTCCGGCACCTCGGCCATCTCGCAATGGGCCGCGGTCGAGGCGCTCGACGGCACGCAGGAGCACATCCCGGTCTTCAGGAAGGCTTTCGAGCGTCGCCGCGACCTCGTGGTCTCCATGCTGAACCAGACCCGCGGCCTGAAGTGCCCGGTCCCGGAAGGCGCCTTCTACGTCTATCCCGACTGCTCGGCCCTGATCGGCAAGACCCTGCCGAACGGCAAGAAGATCGAGACGGACGAGGATCTGGTCATGGGCCTTCTCGAAGCCGAATCGGTCGCCGCCGTGCACGGCTCGTCCTTCGGGCTGGGCCCGAATTTCCGCATCTCCTACGCGACGTCGGACGAGAAGCTGGAAGAGGCCTGCCGCCGCATCCAGCGCTTCTGCGCCGAGCTGCGCTGAGCATCATGCGCGAGGGCGCCCCGACGCGCCGAGTTCTTCTGGCCGGGAGCTTCATGCTCCCGGCCTCTTTCGTTTTCGGGCAATCGGTGACCTCGCTCACCCCCCGTGAAGCCCATGAGGCGGTGCGTGCGAAGCGCATCCTGCTCGTCGATATCCGCAACGCGCAGGAATGGGGCGATACCGGCCTGCCGCAGGGCGCCATCCCGCTGGATGCCGACGCCCCCGCCTTCGAGGTCAGGATCGCCGGGCTTCGTCTAGACACCCCCGGAAAGCGCATCGCGCTGATCGATCGGACCGGCGCGCAGGCTGTCGCCGTGGCCCAGAAGCTGGCCGGGCGCGGCTGGCGCGATCTCTCTGCGGTGCGGGGTGGAATGCTCGGGCCGGGAGGCTGGCTCGCCGAGAAGCTGCCGGTGACAGCCTATCCCTGATCGCCCTTTGCGAGCAGGTCCGGTCTTCTCGCGCGCGTGATCTTCTCGGCCTGCTCGCGCCGCCATTTCGCGATGCGGGCATGGTCGCCGGAAAGCAGCGCGTCCGGCAGGCCCCTGCCCTCCCATTCGCGCGGGCGCGTATAGTGCGGATACTCGAGCAGCCCGTTCTCGAAGCTCTCGTCCTCGCCCGAAGCGACCTTGCCCATCACGCCCGGAATCAAGCGGACGCAAGCGTCGAGCAACGTCAGCGCCGCCATCTCGCCGCCGGAGAGAATGTAGTCGCCGATCGAGACCTCGATCAGGCCGCGCCCCTCGATCACGCGTTCGTCGACGCCCTCGAAGCGCCCGCAGACGATGACGAGGCCCGGCCCCGCCGCCCAGTCCCGCACCTGGCGCTGCTGCAGCGGGCGCCCGCGGGGCGACATCAGCAGGCGCGGCCGCTCGTCATCGGCCGGCACGGCAGCGTCGATCGCCCCCGCGAGCACGTCGCAGCGCAGCACCATGCCGGCGCCGCCGCCCGCCGGATTGTCGTCGACATTGCGGTGGCGGCCGATGCCGTGATCTCGAATCTGGTGGGTGTCGAGCGTCCAGAGGCCCTTGCGCAGCCCTTCGCCCGCCAGCGAGATGCCCAGCGGGCCCGGAAACATCTCCGGATAGAGCGTCAGGATCGAGGCGCGGAAGGGCATGCCGTCAAGCAAAGCGCAGTGCCGGCAGGCCGTCCAGTGCAGTGAAGTCGCGAGCCGAAGCGACCAGGTTGTCATAGGCGGCAAAGCCGCTCGCATCGAGCATCGTAAGCAGCGCCACGGCGCGCATGCCGGCCCGACGGGCAGCCTCGACGCCAAGCGGTGCATCCTCGAACACGATGCAATCGGCCGGCTCGACCTTCATCCGCTCGGCCGCGGCCAGGAACATGTCGGGATGCGGCTTGCCGCGGAAGCCCTGGCTCGGCGAGACGATGGTGGCGAAGCGCTGGCGCAGGCCCAGCGTATCCAGCACCACCTCGATGTTGGCCGGCGGCGCTGCGGTCGCCACCGCCATCGGCACGCCAGCGGCCTCGGCGCGCGCGATCAGCTCCACAAAGCCGGCATTCGCCGCGACGTGCGGCAGATACGCCTCCCGATAAAGCGCCTCCTTGGCGTCGCTCATCGCGTCGAGCTCGGCAATCGCCGCCTGCGGGAAATAGGACGAGATGATCTCGTTGCCGGCCATGCCGGCTGTCCGCGCCGCAAAGGTGTTGCGGTCGAACGGCAGCCGGTTGCTGACGTGCCAGCTTTCCCATGCGTCGTCATGGAAGCGCATGTTGTCGACGATGGTGCCGTCCATGTCGAAGATCAGCGCGCGGGCAGGCCTATCGCTTGTCATCGTCGGGCTCGAACAATCCCAGAGGGGGCTCGGCCTCGATCCGGCGCGCGCCGATGTCGATGCGCGGCGCAAAGGCCTTGGTGAAGGGCATCAGGACGGAGCGTCCGTCCGGCGTCTCGATATCGAGCAGATCGCCCGCACCGTAATTCTCGACGGTAGTCACCGTTCCAAGCACGACGCCATCCGCGGTGACGACGCTGCAACCGATAAGATCGGCCTGCAGGAACTCGTCCTCGTCCTCGTTCGCCGAGAGCTTGTCGCGGTCGACGAAGAGCTCGGTGCCGTTCAGAGCCTCGGCCGCCTCCCGGGTCGTCACGCCCTTGAGGCGGGCGACGACCACCTCCTTGGCGGGGCGGATTTCCGTGATCTCGAAGCTGCGGCCCTTGCCGTCGGACAGCGGGCCGTAACCGGCAATCCCCAGAGGATCGCCGGTAAAGGTCTTGATCCTGACCTCGCCGCGCACGCCATGCGGCGCCCCGACGATTCCGAGCAGGACAGGCTCGCCCATGTCAGCACGCCATGCCCAGGCAAAGCCCGGGCATCTCTCGCGAGGGATTCCCGAGCCTAAGCAGCGCTTCGCCCGGGAACGACGTGCGGACGATCAGCCTCACGCCTCGGCGGCTTCTTCGGCAGCCGGAGCAGCGGCCTTCTCGGCCTTCTTCTCGGCGCGCTCCTTGGCCTTCTCGCCCGGAACGGCCTTGATCGGGTTGTTGCGGGCCGGACGCTTGGCGAGGCCGGCGGCATCGAGGAAGCGCAGGACGCGGTCGGTCGGCTGGGCGCCCTTGGCGAGCCAGGACTGCACCTTCTCGGTGTCGAGCACGACGCGCTCGGCCGAATCCTTCGGCTTCATCGGGTCGTAGGAGCCGACCTTCTCGATGAAGCGGCCGTCGCGCGGCGAGCGGGCATCGGCAACGACGATGCGGTAGTAGGGGCGCTTCTTGGCGCCGCCGCGGGTCAGGCGGATCTTGAGGGACATGGTCTTCTTCCTTTGGTTTGAAGTTTTGAAGTCGGGTTGAACGTCGAAGGCTACTTCTTCTTGCCGAACGGGTTGCCGCCCAGCCCGGGCAGGCCACCACCGCCGCCGAGGCCCGGCAGCTTCGGCATCATGCCGGCGGGCGGGGTCACGCCCTTCGGCAATCCCGGGAAACCGCCCGGCGGAAGCTGGGGGAGGCCCCCGCCCGCGCCGAGCTGCTTCTGCAGCTCCTCGAGCTGGGCCGGGTCCATCTTCGAGGGGTCGGGCATGCCGCCCGGCAGGCCACCGCCCATCCCGAACATCGAGCCGAGCTTGCCGAGCATGCCGCCCTTCTGCTTCTTCATGGCCTTCATCATGTCGGCCATGCCGCGATGCATCTTGAGCAGCTTGTTGATCGCCTCGGGCGAGGTGCCGGAACCGGCAGCGATGCGCTTCTTGCGGCTGTTCTTGAGCAGATCGGGGTTCCTGCGCTCGGCCGGCGTCATCGAATTGATGATCGCGACCTGGCGGGCGATCATCTTGTCGTCGACCTTGGCCGCGGCGAGCTGGTTCTTCATCTGCGCCATGCCGGGCAGCAGGCCCATCACGCCGCCGAAGCCGCCCATCTTCTCCATCTGCTGGAGCTGCATGCGCAGGTCGTCGAGATCGAAATTGCCCTTGGCAAGGCGCTGCGCCAGGGCCTGGGCCTTGTCGGCGTCGACGGTCTGCGCGGCCTTCTCGACGAGCGAGACGATGTCGCCCATGCCGAGGATTCGGTTGGCGACGCGCGAGGGATGGAAATCGTCGAGCTCGTCGACCTTTTCGCCGGTACCGACCAGCTTGATCGGCTTGCCGGTGACGGCACGCATCGAGAGCGCCGCGCCACCGCGCGAATCGCCGTCCATGCGGGTCAGCACGATGCCGCTGAGGCCGACGCGGGCATCGAAGGCTCGCGCCGTATTCACCGCATCCTGGCCGGTCAGCGCGTCGGCGACGAGCAGCACCTCATGGGGATTGGTCGCGGCCTTCACATCCGCGACCTCGGCCATCAGCGTGTCGTCGAGCGTCACGCGGCCGGCGGTGTCGAGCATCACGACGTCGTAGCCGCCGAGGCGCGCGGCTTCGATCGCGCGCTTGGCGATCTGCACGGCGGACTGGCCGGCGACGATCGGCAGCGTCTGGACGCCGACCTGCTGGCCGAGCACGGCGAGTTGCTCCATCGCAGCAGGGCGCCGCGTGTCCAGCGACGCCATCAGCACCTTCTTCTTGTGCCGCTCGGTCAGGCGCTTGGCGATCTTCGCGGTCGAAGTCGTCTTGCCGGAGCCCTGCAGGCCCACCATCAGGATCGGCACGGGCGGCACGGCATCGAGGCTGATGACCTCGCCCTCGCCGCCCAGCGTGTCGATCAGGACGTCGTTGACGATCTTGATGACCTGCTGGCCGGGCGTGACCGACTTCAGAACCTCGGCGCCCACAGCGCGCTCGCGCACCTTGTCGGTGAAGCTGCGGACGACCTCGAGCGCGACGTCGGCCTCGAGCAGCGCGCGGCGAACCTCGCGCAGCGCGGCGTTGACGTCCTCCTCGGTCAGCGCGCCCCGGCGGGTCAGCCCCGAGAGGATGCCTGAGAGTCTGTCGCTGAGCGTGCCGAACATGCGGACCTGCCTGCTTGCCTCAAGGAGCCGTCACAGCCGGAACCTCATCGCCAAACGGTTTCGCGCCCGAGGGCGCAATCGCGCTGTCGGACGTTGACCTCCGGGCTCATGGAAGCGGCTGGCGCGGCCCGGTCGGCGGATATGGTTTCGGCGATGTCGGCGAAACGGATGCGGTCTTAAAGCGGAAGAACATGGCGAAAGTCAAGGTTCGGATTGGTTTTCCGGCGCCTCGCGCGAACCGGACGTCCGGAAAGCCATGCCGCGAGGCGGCGGCGACCTGGCCCTCCGGCATTGCCGCGCAGCGCCTCGGCGTCGCCGGCGCACGAAATTGTGAGAGGCGGCCCCAGAAAGGCCCCGATCGGGCGGCATCGCTGCCGATCCCGATTCGATAGCGATGCCCATGAAGATTGCCACCGCCCTGCCTCTGCTGGCCCTCTCCCTCTTCCTTGCAGCCTGCGCCGGCGATCCGCGGCGCGAGGGGCCGCTCGATCCCCGCACGGTCGAGAAGCTCAGCGCTGTCTCGCTCGATCCGGCCCAGGCCGGCCGCATCCTCAACGCCTATCGCGCGAGCAATGGCCTCGGCCCCGTCCGGCCGGATCCGCGCCTGATGGCGATGGCGCAACGCCAGGCTGACGCGATGGTCGCGGCCAATGCGCTGTCCCATGATGCCGGCGGGAACTTCACCGCTCGCATTCATGCAGCCGGCATCGACGCCGCACGGGCAGCGGAGAACCTCGGTGGCGGCTACTACTCGACCGAGGAGGCGTTCGACGGCTGGCGCAAGTCGGCCGGCCATGACGCCAACCTCCGGATGAAGGAAGCAACACGCTACGGCATCGCCTTGTCGAAGGATCCCCGCACGAGCTACCGCGCCTGGTGGGTGCTGGTCGTCGCGTCCGAGCCCGAACAGCGCCTGACCCTGGGTTACGGTGACAGGGCGCCGCAGCCTCGCT
>NZ_JBIWYK010000084.1:0-9370 GCF_044752385.1 Allobosea sp. CER48
GCCGGCTGCCCTCGCAAGCCTGCAGGCCGAGCTTGGCCCCGAGGATATGCGCCGCGCCGATGGCGCGATGAGCGTCGCGCTCGATCCGCAGGGCAACGGTGCCGCAGTGTCGTGGGACAACCCCCAGAGCGGCATCAAGGGCTCCTTCATACCCGTCGGCGGGCCGTTCCTGCGTTCGGACGAGATCTGCCGCGCCTTCATCGCCAGCGTTCAGACCCAGACCCGGCCGGTGAAGCTTCAGGGCACCGCATGCCGCCCCTCCGGCGGCGAATGGGCGGTGAAGGACGTCACGCCCTGGAAGGGTGTGGGCTGACGTCCGGCGTGCGCTTGCCTTGACTTCGCGACGGGTGCAGAAGGGCGCCCGAGAGGTGTTGCGCTCGCGCCACACCGTCCCCACATAGGTTCGGCGGACGGCTGGCGGTTTCGGCGCCGGCCGTTCGACTTTTCGTGGAAACGAGGTTCTGGATGCGCGATCCCTATCAGGTTCTGGGCGTCGCCCGCGGCGCGAGCGATGCGGAAATCAAGAAGGCCTTCCGCCGCCGCGCCAAGGAGCTGCACCCGGACCGCAACCGGGAGGATCCGAAGGCGCAGGACAAGTTCGCCGAGCTCAACACCGCCTACGAGGTCCTGGGCGACGAGGCCAAGCGCAAGCAGTTCGACCGCGGCGAAATCGATGCCGAGGGCAAGCCGAAGTTCCAGGGCTTCGAGGGCATGGGCGCCGGCCGCGGCGGGCGCAGCGGCGGCTTCGAGTTCCATTTCGGCCAGGGCGGCAATCCCTTCGGAGGGCGGGCCGGCAGCGCGGGTGGCAGCGGCGGCGACGCCGGCTTCGATGCCTCCGACATCTTTTCTTCGCTCTTCGGAGAGGCGAGCCGGCGCTCGCGCGGCCGGCCCGAGCCGCAGAAGCCGCCGGAGCAGAGCTTCACCCTCGAGGTGACTCTGGCGCAGGCCGCAACCGGCGGCGCCCGGCGGGTGAAGCTTCCGACCGGCCGCGAGGTCGAGATAACGATCCCCGAGGGCGTGAGCGACGGCAAGGTGATGCGCCTGCGCGGCCTCGGCCAGACCGATCCGTTCTCCGGCGAGGCCGGCGATGTGATGATGACGGTCAAGATCAAGCCCGATCCGCGCTTCACGGTCGACGGCAATGACCTGCGCTCCCGCGTGGCCGTTCCGCTCGCCAAGGCGGTGCTCGGCGGGCCGGTGCACGTGCCCACTTTGACCGGTGCCGTCGAGATGAACATTCCCCCGCTGACGGGCACGGCCAGGCAGTTCCGGCTGCGCGGCAAGGGGCTCAAGGGCGAGAAGGGCGCGGTCGGCGATCTCTTCGTCGCAATCGATATCGAGATGCCGGCGAGCGATGCCGAGCTGACGGCACTGATGAAGGCGCGCAGCGAAACCGACTAGGCTTCCCGGCGCGCGCGCCGGCCTTTCCGGCCCCGATCGGAGCAAAAATACCTCCGAACCGGGTCGGATGCGCGATTCAGCCGTGGAGGCCGGCGTCAAAAGCGGTTCCCACTTCCCTGCGACTGTTCTAAGAGACCTGCTCCTCGTTCACCCTGCGGGTCTCTCATGCCTGATTCCAACGCCGTTTCGCCGACCGCCAATCTCCTCAAGGGCAAGCGCGGGCTCGTGATGGGCGTCGCGAACAACCGATCCATCGCCTGGGGCATTGCCAAGGCCGCGGCCGACGCCGGCGCCGAGCTCGCCTTTACCTATCAGGGCGATGCGCTGAAGAAGCGGGTGGAGCCGCTGGCCAAGGAACTCGGCGGCCATGTCGTGGGGCATTGCGACGTCACGGACGGCGCGACGATCGACGCGGTCTTCTCCGAGATCGAGAAGCTCTGGGGCAAGCTCGATTTCGTCGTCCATTGCATCGCCTTCTCCGACAAGGACGAGCTGACCGGCCGCTATGTCGAGACCAGCGAGGCGAATTTCACCAAGTCCCTGCTGATCTCCTGCTACTCCTTCACCGCGATCACCCAGCGGGCCGAGAAGCTGATGACCGATGGTGGCTCGCTGCTGACGCTGACCTATTACGGCGCCGAGAAGTGGATGCCGCACTACAACGTCATGGGCGTCGCGAAGGCTGCGCTGGAGTCGAGCGTGCAGTATCTCGCCGCCGATCTCGGCCCCTCGAAGATCCGCGTCAACGCGATCTCCGCCGGCCCGATCAAGACGCTCGCTGCCTCCGGCATCGGCGATTTCCGCTACATCCTGCGCTGGAACGAATACAACTCGCCGCTGCGTCGCACGGTCACCATCGAGGAGGTCGGCGAGACCGCGGTCTTCCTGGTCTCCGACATGTCGCGCGGCATCACCGGCGAGATCATGCATGTCGACGCCGGCTACCATGTCGTCGGCATGAAGGTGCCGACCGCGCCGGACATCTCGCTCGACAAGGGCGAATGAGCGCGGGCATCGCGAGGCCGATGCCCGCGATGACGGGCTAGCCAGCCAGCATGGATTTCAGGCGATCCGTCGCGACATCGTCGCGGCGGATCGTTTCGTCTGTGGCGGCCGCAAGCAACTCGGCCACGGTCTGCCTGCCGATCAGGCGCTGCGGCAGGATCTCGGCGAGCGGCACCAGCACGAAGGCACGCTCGGGGATGCGGGGGTGCGGAATCTGCAGCCGCGCCTGATCGATGACGGCGTCGCCATAGGTCAGGATGTCGATGTCGAGCGTGCGCGGCCCCCAGCGCTCGCGGCGTTCGCGGCCGCCGGCACGCTCCAGTTCGAGGCAGAAGGCGAGCAGGTCCTGCGGGGCGAGCGACGTCTCGACCAGGGCCGCCATATTGAGGAATTCCGGCTGGTCGGTCTTGCCCCAGGGCGGCGTGCGATAGACCGATGACAACCGCCCGAGCGTAATCGACGGGTGATCGCGCAGCCCCTGCAGGGCCGCGGCGAAGGCCGCGACGGGGTCTCCCAGATTGCCGCCGAAGGCGAGCGCAGCCTCAACCTTCACGCCGGAACCTCAGCTGGATGCCGACCGAGCCGAGCGTCGCCGGGATCGGCGGCGCGGGCTTGCGCAGCGTGACCTCCACCGCGTCGACGGATGAGAAGGCGTCGAGGATCGCCAAGGCCACCGCGCGCGCCGCGCCTTCCAGCAGATGGTAGCGGCGGCCCGTGAAGGCCTCGTTCACAATGGCGACGGCGCGACCGTAGTCGACGGTGTCCGAGAGGCGGTCGCTGGCGGCGGCTGCGCGCAGGTCGACATCGAGGACGAGGTCCAGGACGAAGCGCTGACCGAGCCTTTCCTCTTCCGAGAAGAAGCCGTGATAGGCGTAGATATCGAGTTTCTCGATGAGGATGCGGCCGGTTTCGCTCACAGGTCTGCCTTCGTGGTGTCGTCGATCGCCGCCCAGGTCTTCAGCGCGTCGACATGCGGCGCGACGTCATGGGCGCGGATGATGGCGGCGCCGCGGCTGGCGCCGTAGAGATGGGCGGCGATGCTCGCGGCGAGCCGTTCGGCCGGGACGGTCCGGCCGGTGATGTGGCCCAGCGTCGATTTGCGCGAGGCGCCGAGCAGGACCGGGCAGCCGAGCTCGCCGAGCCGATCGAGACGGCGGATCAGGGCGAGGTTTTGGCCGATGGTCTTGCCGAAGCCGATCCCGGGATCGACGACGATCTGGGTTCGCGGCACGCCGGCCTGCACGGCGATCGCGATCGAGCGCTCGAGGAAGCGCAGCACGTCGTCGAAGATGTCCACCCCGGCGTCTATGGTCTCGCGGTTATGCATGAGGATGATCGGAGCGCCCGCCGCAGCCGCGACTGCGGCGATGCCTGGATCGCGCTGGGCTCCCCAGACATCGTTGACGATCGACGCTCCGGCGGCGAGGGCCGCCTCGGCCACCGCTGCCTTGTAGGTGTCGATCGAGATGGGCGTATCGAGGCGCGCCTTCAGCCCGGCGATCACGGGCAGCACGCGGGCCATCTCGCTCTCGGCATCGACGGCGGCATGGCCGGGCCGCGTCGACTCGCCGCCGACATCGATGAGCGCCGCGCCTTCGGCGGCAAGGCGCGCGCCATGCGCCACAGCCGATTCCGTGCCGGCGTGCAGGCCCCCATCCGAGAAGGAATCGGGCGTGACGTTGACGATGCCCATGACGAGCGGCAGCGCATCGAGTGCGAGGCTGCGGCAATCGGGCAAGGCGAGGGAGAGAGGCATTCGGTTCCGCCAGTGAATGGGCAAGGGCGCTATACACACCCCGTCCGCGATCGGCCACAGAAAGCGGCCGATTGTCGCTATGGGGCGGATGCATGGGGCTCGGCCGCCTTTGGCTTTTGACCTGGGCGCCATCAGCGTGCAGAAGCCCCGGCATGCTTCCGCTTTCGCTCCCCCACCGGCTCATCCTCGTCCGTCATGGCGAGACCGACTGGAATCGCGAGGGCCGCCTGCAAGGCGGGCAGGACATTCCGCTCAACGATCTCGGCCGGCGCCAGGCCGCGGAGGCCGCGGGGCGGCTCAAGGCGCTGGAGCCTGGTTATGCCGAGCTCGACTACATCGCGTCGCCGATGCAGCGGGCGCGCGAGACCATGGACATCCTGCGCCAGGAGCTCGAACTTCCGGCCGGCGCCTATGCGGTCGACGACCGCCTGCGTGAATTGACCTTCGGCGAGTGGGAAGGCTTCACCTGGCGCGACATCCGGAAGGCCGAGCGCGAGCAGGCGCATCTGCGTGAACGCGACAAATGGGGTTTCGTGCCGCCGGGAGGCGAGAGCTACCGGATGCTGGCCGAGCGAATCCGCCCGGTTCTGGAGGGGCTCCGGCGCGAGACGGTGATCGTCAGCCATGGCGGCGTGGCCCGGGCCATTCTGGCGCTGATCGGCGCGGTCGCGACGCAGGATGCTGCCAGGGTCGAGATCTGGCAGGGCAAGCTTCTCGTCATCACCGGCAGCAAGGCCGACTGGCTTTGAGCCCTGCGGCGGCGATGGCGCCGCCGCTGCATTCATCGCTGGTTCACGCGTGATTCCGCAGGGAGAATGTGCTAGCAAGGCAGCGTGAAGCGGCGGCCTGCCCGGCCGGGGGGCTCACGTGGACGGCGCCGCGCAGCAGCGACGATTCCGGGTTTCTTCATAAGGTGCGTGATAGGGCGTCACACGGTCGGGGCAGGGGGCTGCCGCGACGTCAGGGACCAGCCTTTCAGCGCAGCGGGGCGCGATGAACGATATGACGAAGCTGCCGGCGGCGTCTGATGCGGCCGGCGCCAATCCCCTTGCCATGCTGGCCGGCGAGAAGCGCCCCGATCTGATCCGCGATGAGGTTCTGGCCGAGATCTTTGCGGCCACGGTCGCGACACGGCCCGATCATCCTGCCCTGACCGACCGCGATCGCCGCCTCGTCTATGCCGAGGTCTGGGCGCAGGCCGGCCGGCAGGCGCGCGGCCTGCAGCTTGCCGGCGTCGGCCCGGGCGACATGGTCGGCCTGTGGATGCCGCGCGGCATCGATCTGCTCGTGGCCCAGATCGCGATCACGCGCGCGGGCGCGGCCTGGGTGCCCTTCGATGCCGAGGCGCCGGTCGAGCGCATCGCAACCTGCCTCAACGACGCCGACGCCAAAGGCATCGTCACCTGCGCCGGTTGGGCCGGGCGTGCCGAGGCGACGGAGCGGACCGTGTGGACGCCCGAGGGCCTCGCAGCGGGCGCCGACGGCTCGGAGACGCCGGCGCGGCCCGCGGGGCTGACCAAGGATCATCCCGCCTACCTCATCTACACCTCCGGCTCGACGGGCACGCCGAAGGCGATCGTCATCAGCCATCGCAACATCTGCCACTTCCTGCGCTCCGGAAATGCGCTCTACGGCATCGGGCCCGAGGATGTGGTGTTCCAGGGCGCCTCGGTCGCCTTCGACCTGTCGATGGAGGAGATCTGGACGCCGTATCTGGTGGGCGCGACGCTCTTCGTCGCCTCGCCGGAGATGATGGGCGATGCGGAAAAGTTGCCGGATATCCTGAACGAGGCCGGGGTGACGGTGATCGACACCGTGCCGACCCTGCTCGGCATGCTGCCCGCCGACGTGCCCTCGCTGAAGCTGATCCTGCTCGGTGGCGAGGCGCTGCCGCCGGCGATCGTGCAGAAATGGTCGAAGCCCGGCCGGCGCATCCTCAACACCTACGGTCCGACCGAGGCGACCGTGGTGGCGACAGCCGCCGACGTCGTTCCCGGCGAGACCGTCACGATCGGCAAGCCGATCCCGAACTACACCGCCTATATCGTCGGCGAGGACATGCATCTGCTCCATCCGGGCGAGCAGGGCGAGCTGCTGATCGGGGGCCCGGGCGTCGCCAAGGGCTATCACGGCCGTCCGGACCTGACGGCCGAGAAGTTCATCGCCAACCCCTTCGCGGGCGTCGCGGGCGAGGGCGACCCCGTTCTCTACCGCTCGGGCGACGCGGTCAGCCTCGACGCCAGCGGCAATATCGTCTTCCATGGCCGCATCGACGACCAGATCAAGATCCGCGGCTTTCGCGTCGAGCTCGGCGAGATCGAATCCAAGCTCGCCGATGAGCCGGGCGTCGCGCAGGCCGCAGTGGTGCTGCGCTCCGATGACGGGATCGAGCGACTGGTCGCCTTCGTGGTGCCGGAGCCGGGCGTCGCGGTCGATGGGCCTGCGCTGAGGGCCGCGCTGCGCGAGAAGCTGCCGCCCTACATGGTGCCGGCGCATTTCGAGGCGGCCGGCTCGCTGCCGCGCATGGTCTCCGGCAAGGTCGACCGCAAGATGCTGAAGGCGGCGCCGCTGACGGCGCCGAGCGCCGATGGCGAGCAGGAGCCGCCGCGCAATGCCACGGAAGCCGCGCTCCTCGACGCCGCAAGGCGCGTCCTCGGCACCGCGAGCCTGCCGCTGGAGGCGGATTTCTTCGTCGATCTCGGCGGGCATTCGCTGCTGGCGGCGCGCTTCATCTCGATCGTGCGCGAGACGCCGGCCTATGCCGGCATCACCCTGCAGGACGTCTATGCCGCACGCACGCTGCGGGCGATGGCGGCGCTGCTCGACGAGCGCGGAGCGGCGGTTGCCGAGGACCTTTCCTTCACGCCGCCGCCCTTCCTGCGCCGCTTCCTCTGCGGCCTGGCGCAGGCGGCGGTGCTGCCGGTGATCATCGGCCTGTCCACGGCGCAGTGGCTCGGCGTCTTCGTCACCTACATGATCCTGTCGGGCGAGGACCTGCCGCTGCTCGGCCAGATCGGCGCGCTGCTCGGCGTCTACATCATGATCATCCTCGTGACCGGCCTCATCGCCATCGCGCTGAAATGGATCGTGCTCGGCCGGACCAAGCCCGGCGTCTATCCACTCTGGGGTGTCTATTATTTCCGCTGGTGGTTCGCCGCGCGCGTGGCCGGCCTCGTCCACCTGAAATGGCTGCAGGGCACGCCGGTGATGCGGTTCTACTGGCGCCTGCTGGGCGCCAGGGTCGGGCGCGACGTCATCATCTCCGACTATGAAGCCGGCGCCATCGACCTGATCGAGATCGGCGACGGCACGAGCTTCGGCTCCAAGACCACCTTCGCCAACGGCGAGGCGATCGGCGACAAGCTGATCATCGGCCGCATCAGGATCGGCGCGGACGTTTCGGCGGGTGCCTCCGTCGTGCTCGGCCACGGGGCGGTGATCGGGAACCATGCCGAGATCGGCGACCTCACCGCCATTCCGCCCGGCGCCCATGTCGGTGAAGCGGAGATCTGGGACGGCACGCCCGGCCGCAAGATCGGCATGGTCGATCTGGCCGCCCTGCCGCCGCAGGCCGAGGCCTCGGCCGCGCGCCGCACGTTGCTGACGCTGTTCTACATCCTGATGCTGGTGGTGTTGCCGCCCGTCAGCCTCCTGCCGATCTTCCCGGCCTTCTGGCTGTTCGACAAGATCGACTACTTCATCGCCGGCTGGACCGACATCAGCTATCTCTGGTTCCTGCCGATCCTGACCTGGCCGACCGCGATCGGCCTCATCGCCTTCACCGTCCTGCTGATGGCGGGGCTGCGCTGGGCGATCCTGCCGCGCGTGACATCCGGCTCCTACTCGATCCATTCGAGCTTCTATGCGCGCAAATGGACCGTGGCGCTGGCGACCGAGGTGACGCTGGAGACGCTCTCCTCGCTCTTCGCCACCATCTACATGCGGGCCTGGTACCGGCTGATGGGCGCGCGCATCGGCAAGGGCGCGGAGATCTCGACCAATCTCTCGGGCCGCTACGATCTCACCGGCATCGGCGCGGGCAACTTCATCGCCGACGAAGTCGTCTTCGGCGACGAGGACATGCGCCGCGGCTATATGCGCCTGGATGCGACGCGCACCGGCGAGCAGGTCTTCGTCGGAAACGATGCGGTGGTGCCGCCGGGGGCCGTCATTCCCGACCGCGTGCTGATCGGCATCAAGTCGAAGCCACCCGCCAACGACCGGATGCAGCCGGGGGATACCTGGTTCGGCTCGCCGCCGATCAAGCTGCCGACGCGGCAGAAGGTCGATCTCGGTGCGGACTGGACCTACAAGCCGTCCTTCGCCAAGCAGTTCGGGCGCGGCGTCTTCGAGGCGCTGCACACCTCCTTCCCCTCGATGCTGTTCATCACCTTCGGCACCATCGCCGTCGACATGGTGCTGCAGCAGAAGATCAACGAGGGCGACTGGCTCGGCCTCGCTCTGTCCTTCATGGCCGTCGCGGTCCTCATCGCGGTGGCGCAGGCGCTGATCTGCGCGGCCGTGAAATGGCTGATGATGGGCGCCTACAAGCCGGTGATGAAGCCGATGTGGTCGTGGTGGGCGATGCGCACCGAGGCCGTAGCGGTGATGTACTGGGGCCTCGGCGGCAAGGTGCTGTTCGACTACCTGCGCGGCACGCCGTTCCTGCCCTGGTTCCTCACGCTGTTCGGCGCCAAGTACGGCAAGGGCGTCTGGCTGGATTCAACCGATATCACCGAGTTCGACTGCATCAAGGTCGGTGATTTCTGCACGGTGAACGCGCATTCGGCCCTGCAGACGCATCTGTACGAGGACCGCGTGATGAAGGTCGGTCGCGTCAGGCTCGGCAAGGGCGTCTGCGTCGGCGCAGGCGCAACGGTGCTCTATGACACCCATGTCGGCGACTACGCGCAGATTGGGCTTTTGACCGTGATCATGAAGGGCGAGAACCTGCCGGCGCACACACGCTGGGAGGGCGCGCCAGCCGTGCCGGCCAAGGCGCCGGCACACTGAAAGCCGCGGCGATCTAGCGGGCCGGGCCGAAGACCTTGTCCGCAAGGCCGGGTCGGCCGGCCAGCGGCAGGGCCCGCTCCGTGCCGACGAGCTCGCGGATCGCTCCCTTGGGAAGCTCCCCGAGATCGAGCCCGCCGATCCTGACGCGGACCAGGCGGAGCACGTCCGCTCCTGCCGCTTCCACGATCCGCCTGA
>NZ_JBIWYK010000085.1:0-9339 GCF_044752385.1 Allobosea sp. CER48
CTCCTCGACACCAGCCATCAGCAGGCCCAGCTCGCGCTCATCCGCGCCAGCTCCCGCCCGCTCGCCGGTGATCCGGCCGCCGCACATGGCGATGATTCGGTCTGAAAGCGCCATCACCTCGTCGAGCTCGACCGAGACGAGAAGGATCGCGACGCCCTGGTCGCGCAGCTCCAGCAGGCGGCGGTGGATGAACTCGATCGCGCCGATGTCGACGCCACGCGTCGGCTGGCCGACGAGCAAGACCTTCGGGCCTCGCTCGATCTCGCGAGCGAGAACGATCTTCTGCTGGTTTCCGCCGGAGAACTTGGCGGTCTTCAGCGCCGGATCGGGCGGCCGCACGTCGTAGGCCGCGAAGGCCTCGCGCGCATGGGCCTCGATCCGGGCCGGCGACAGGAACGGGCCGGGGCCGAAGCCGGGATCGTGCTGATAGCCGAGGATGGCGTTCTCAGCGGCCGAGAAGGCGGTGACGAGGCCGCTGCGGTGGCGATCCTCCGGGATATGCATCAGCCCGAGCTGGCGCAGCCGGGCGGGGTGACGATCGGTGCTGGACAGAATGGCACCGTTCAGGCGGATCACGCCGCGCGTCGGCTGGATCAAGCCGGCAAGCACTTCGAGCAATTCGCTCTGGCCGTTGCCTGCGATGCCGGCGATGCCGACGATCTCGCCCTCGTGCAGGGTGAGGCTGACATCGCGCAGGGACTCGGTGCCCCGCCCATCCCGACAGGAGAGGCCGACAGCCTCGAGCACCGGTGCCCCGCGCTCGCGCGGCGGCTTCTCGATGCGCAGCAGCACGCGCCGCCCGACCATCGCCTCCGCCAGCGCCGGCGGCGAGGTCTCTTCGGTTCGGACATGGGCAACCATCTCGCCGCGCCGCATCACCGAGACGGTGTCGGTGACATCCATGATCTCGCGCAGCTTGTGGGTGATCAGGATCACCGTCTTGCCCTGTGCCTTCAACGCCCTGAGCAGGATGAAGAGCTGGTCGGCCTCGGCGGGGGTCAGGACCGCCGTCGGCTCGTCGAGGATCAGGATTGCGGCGCCGCGATAGAGCGCCTTCAGGATCTCGACGCGCTGCTGCAGGCCGACGGAAAGCTCGCCGACGATGGCGTCGGGGTCGATCGCGAGGCCGTAGTCCTGCGAGAGCCGGCGCAGTTCCGCCCGGGCCTTGGCGAGCCCGCCCTTGAGCAGCGCTCCGCCCTCGGCACCGAGCACGACGTTCTCGACCACGCTCAGCGTCTCCACCAGCATGAAGTGCTGATGGACCATGCCGATCCCGGCCGCGATCGCGTCGGCCGAGGAGCGGATGCGGCGCGGCGCGCCGGCGATCCTGATCTCTCCCGAATCGGCCTCGTAGAAGCCGTAGAGGATCGACATCAGCGTCGACTTGCCGGCCCCGTTCTCGCCGACGATGCCGTGGACAGAGCCGGCGGCAACCGTCAGCGAAACGTCCCGGTTCGCCGCGACGGCGCCGAAGCGCTTGGATATGCCGACGAGCTCGATGGCCGCCGGCAGGAGCGCCACGGTGGCGGGAGCTGCACTCAAGGACGCGGTCCGCTCCTCACATCGTGCACTTCTGGTCGGACATGTAGTCGTGGACCTTGATGGTGCCGGCGATGATGTCGGCCTTGGCCTTGTCGGCCGCTGCCTTCATCTCGGGCGTGATGAGCCCCTTGTTGGCATCGTCCAGCGCCCAGTCGATGCCGTCCTCCTTGAGGCCGAGCACGGATATGCCCGGCTTCCAGGAGCCGTCCTGCGCCGCCTTGAAGGAGTTGTAGGCGGCGACGTCGACGCGCTTGAGCATCGAGGTCAGCACCTTGCCTGGATGGAGCGCGTTCTGATTGGAATCGACGCCGATGCCGAGCTTCCCGGCATCGGCCACCGCACGCAGCACGCCGATGCCGGTGCCGCCGGCAGCGTGGTAGACGACGTCCGCGCCGCGGTCGATCTGCGACTTGGCGAGCTCGCCGCCCTTGACGGGATCGTTCCAGGCAGCCGGCGTCGAGCCCGTCATGTTCTGGAAGATCTCGGCATCGGCCCTGCCCGCCTTGACGCCCTGGACATAGCCGCAGGCGAATTTGCGGATCAGCGGGATGTCCATGCCGCCGACGAAGCCGACCTTGCCGGTCTTCGAGGCCTTGGCCGCGAGCAACCCGACCAGATAGGAGCCTTCGTGCTCCTTGAAGACGATGGACTGCACGTTCGGCAGCTCGACCACCATGTCGATGATCGTGAACTTCAGGTTCGGAAATTCGGCCGCGACCTTCTGCAACGCGGTCGCCTGCGAGAAGCCGACGGCGATGATCGGCGAATGGCCGTCGCGCGCGAAGCGGCGCAGCGCCTGCTCGATCTGCGCATCGTTGGTCGGCTCGAAATCGCGGAAATCGACGCCGGTCTCCTTCTTGAACTTGTCGGCACCGATGAAGACGCCTTCGTTGAAGGATTTGTCGAACTTGCCGCCCTTGTCGTAGACCACGGCGGGCTTGATCGCCTGCTGCGCAAGCGCCGCCACAGCCGAAAGCGCAACGCCGGCGAGAGCCGCCGCGAAAACACCCAAACGCATCGAACCGATCCCCTGTTGTTGCCGGGTGCCGTTATCCGGCCCTCGATGGCGTCACGATGGCATGGCTCGGCGATGCGGCCAAGCTGGCGCAAGGTCATAGGCCGCGGGACCGCATCCCGCCGCCATGGCGATTGCCGAACGGAGCCGATCGGCCTTACGCTCACGCCATGATGCTCAACGACGACGAGATCGAGCGCTATGCGCGCCACATCGTCCTGCCGGAGATCGGCGGGCCGGGCCAGCAGCGCCTCAAGAATGCGCGGGTGCTCGTGGTCGGCGCCGGCGGGCTCGGCGCGCCGCTGATCCAGTATCTGGCGGCTGCGGGCGTCGGCAAGATCGGCATCGTCGACGATGACATCGTCTCGCTCTCGAACCTGCAGCGCCAGACGATCTTCACCACCGAGGACATCGGCGCACACAAGGCCGTGGTCGCCGCCCGCTTCGTCCGCAACCTCAACCCGAACGTCGTGGTCGAGGAACACGTCACCCGGCTCGATCCGCATAATGCCAGGGCGATGATCGCCTTCTACGACGTCGTTGCGGAAGGCTCGGACAATTTCGCCACCCGCTACGCCGTCTCCGACGCCTGCTTCCACGAACACAAGCCGGTGGTGATGGGCGCGCTCGGGCGTTTCGACGGCTCTGTGACGACGATCCGCGCGCATGAAACCGGGCCGGACGGCCGGCCGAACCCGACCTGGCGCTGCCTGTTTCCGGAAGCGCCGCCCGCCGGCAGCATCCCGACCTGCGCCGAGGCGGGCGTGCTCGGCGCCCTGCCCGGCATCATCGGCTCGATGATGGCGCTCGAGGTGGTGCGCGCCATCACCGGCTTCGGCGAATCGCTCGTAGGCAAGCTCCTGCTGCTCGATTCGCTGACGATGCGATTCGAGACCCTGCGCTATGGCTGGGACGAGACAAACCCCCTCAACGGCAGCGGCGTCGCCGCCTGAGCGGCATTCGCGCGCGCCGTCGCCCCGGCAGAAGCCGCGTGAGCGTCTGATCGAACAATCGTCGAGCCATCATCCTGAGGAGCCGCGAAGCGGCGTCTCGAAGGATGCTTCTGGAGGCCCCGAGCGAATCTGGAGCATCCTTCGAGACGCCATCTCCGACGAAATGGCTCCTCGGGATGAGGGCTCGCAGACGTTTCGGTCAGGCTCTCACAATGAAGGCTGTGTCCCCTCCAAGCCCGAGCTCAGCGCTTGCTCTCGATCACGTCGAAGAGCTGCGCCGCAAGGTCCGGGCCACCGAGCTTCTTGATCGCGCGCACGCCGGTGGGCGCGGTGACGTTGATCTCGGTGAGCTTGCCGTGGATCACGTCGATGCCGACGAGCAGCAGGCCGCGCTCGCGCAGGGTCGGGCCGATCGCCTCGCAGATCGCAAGCTCCTGCTTCGACAGGTCGGTCGGCCGCGCCGCGCCGCCGCGCACCATGTTGGCGCGGAGATCGCCGACCGCCGGCACGCGGTTGACCGCACCGGCCGCCTTTCCGTCGATCAGGATGATGCGCTTGTCGCCCTCGGTCACCTCCTTGATGAAGCCCTGCACGACCCAGGGCTCGCGGAAGAGATTGCTGAACAGGTCGAAGAGCGAGCCGAAATTGGGGTCCGTCTTGCTGGTCTTGAAGACGGTCGCGCCGCCATGGCCGTAGAGCGGCTTCATGACGATCTCGCCATGCTCGTCGCGGAACGCCTCGATCTCCGCCTTGTCGCGGGTAATCAGCGTCGGCGGCATCAGCTCCGGGAAATGGGTGACGAGGATCTTCTCTGGCGAATTGCGCACCGAGGTGGGATCGTTGACCACCAGCGTCTTCGGATGGATACGCTCCAGCATGTGGGTGGTGGTCACATAGGCCATGTCGAAGGGCGGATCCTGCCGGAGCAGGACGACGTCGAGCGTCGAGAGGTCGATCTTCTCCTCCGCCCCCGCGGTGAAATGATCGCCCTCCGCGTCACGCACCGTGACCGGGCGCATCGGCGCCGTGACCTTGCCGTCGCGCATCGAGAGCTTGTCGGGGGTGTAGGTGTAGAGCGTGTGGCCGCGCGCCTGCGCTTCCAGCATCAGGGCGAAGCCGGTGTCCCCGGCGATCCGGATGCGCTCGATCGGGTCCATCTGGATGGCGATGGCGAGAGTCATGGCAGGCTTTCCTGTTGCGGCCGGCTCTTATCGGGCCGCGAAGGCGGTCCCGGCAAGAGGGTAACCAAGGGGCAGCATTGCGTCACAGGACGAGCTCGAAGGCCGCCGGCACATGACGGGGCCGCCGCCATGGCGCCAGGAACACGGCATCGGCGCGCAGATGATGCTCGTTCGCCCAGGGATTGCGCGACAGCCAGTGCCGCACCCGACGCTCGACGAGCCGGCGCTTTTCGGGCGTCACCGCCGTCAGCGCGTCGTCGAGCCGGCCACGCGCCTTGACCTCGACGAAGGCGACGGTGCGTCCGCGCTTCATCACGAGATCGATCTCGCCGCCCTTGCCGCCGAAGCGTCGCTCAAGCAGCCGATAGCCCTTCGCCGCCAGCCAGAGGATGGCGAGCCATTCGGCGCGGCGGCCGGTCAGGCCGGAGCGCCGCGCCCTGCGGCTGCGTCCTTGCGGATCGGCAGCCGTGCCGCTCACGGCTCGCGGGTCAGCTCGAGGGCGCGGGCATAGACCTTGCGGCGCGGCTGCCCGGTCTCGGCGGCGACCTGGGCGACGGCCTCCTTCAGCGAGACCCTTGCCAGCGCGGCGCGCAGCCGTTCGTCGATCGCCTCATCGGTCGGGATCAGATCGCTCGCGCCGGGCGGGCCGATGATGACGACGATCTCGCCGCGGGCCTCTTCCTCGGTCTCGTAATGGGCGGCCAGCTCGGGAAGGGTGCCGCGCCTGACCGTCTCGTAGAACTTGGTGAGCTCGCGCGCGACAGCCCCCGGCCTCGCGCCCAGCACGGCGGCGGCGTCGGCCAGCATCTCGGCGAGGCGGCGTGGCGATTCGAAGAAGACCAGCGTGCCGGGAATGGCCGCGAGTTCGGTCAGCCGCGTGCGCCGCCCGCCCGATTTCGGCGGCAGGAAGCCCTCGAAGAAGAACCGGTCGGTCGGCAGGCCGGCCAGCACCAGCGCCGCCAGTACGGCCGAAGGCCCGGGGATGCCGGTGACCGGCAGGCCTTCGGCGACGAGCTCTGCGACGAGCTTGTAGCCGGGATCGGAGACGAGCGGCGTGCCGGCATCCGAGATCAGCGCGAGCTTGCCGCCCTCGCGCAGCTTCGCCAGCACCTTCGGCCGCATCTGCGCGGCATTGTGCTCGTGATAGGGCAGCAACGGCGTCGCGATGCCGTAATGCGCCAGCAGCGTCTTCGAGGTGCGGGTATCCTCGGCCAGGATCGCATCGGCCGCGGCCAGCGTCGCCAGCGCCCGGAAGGAGATGTCGCGCAGGTTTCCGATCGGCGTCGCGACGATGTGCAGGCCAGGGGCCAGCGGCTCGGCCTCGGCCCTCAGGCCGAACGCTGTGTAGCTGGGAGGGCGTGCGGAGGCATCATTCGACATCGCGCCACGCTGCCACAGCGGCCGGCCGCACGCCATGGCGCGACGTCGCCATGGCGCTGCAACTCATAGTTAACAACTTGAAAATAGGATTCCGCACTGGCACGTGAGTCCCGCGGGGGGACTGGATAGCCGGGCGCAGCTCTTGCCGGCCCGGCCACGACTGGAGATCGCCCGTGTTGCATCATCGGCACTTCGCACCGATCCTGCGGTCAAAGGCGCGGGCTCTCGCAGTGGCCCTGCCGCTCGCTCTGGCCGCATGCAGCGGCGGCACCTCCGGCCTGCCGGGTTTCGATTCCGGCGCCGGAGCGCCCGGCGGTGCAACCCCGACCGGGCAGACCATCGGCACCGGCAAGGTCCGGGTCGGCCTCATCCTGCCGCTGACGGCGGAAGGGCAGGGCGCGGTCGTCGGCAACTCGCTGAAGAACGCTGCCGAGATGGCGCTGGCCGAATTCCCGAACGCCGACCTGACGATCCTGGTGAAGGACGATCGCGGCACGCCAGACGGCGCCCGCGCCGCCACGCAGGAGGCGCTCTCCGAGGGGGCCGAACTGATCATCGGCCCGCTCTTCGCGCCATCGGTGCAGGCTGCCGCGCAGGTGGCGCGCGGCGCCAACCGCCCGATCATCGCCTTCTCGAGCGACACCAGCGTCGCCTCGCGCGGGGTCTATCTGCTCTCCTTCCCGCCCGAGAACGACGTCAACCGCGTCATCGGCTATGCCAGTCAGCAGGGCCGGAAATCCTTCGCCGCGCTCCTGCCCGACACCGCCTATGGCAAGGTCGTCGAGGCGGCCTTCCAGCAGGCCGCCGCGAGCCGCGGCGTCCGCGTCGCCGCGATCGAACATTTCGGCTCGGACCCGGCTGCGATGCGCAGCGCGGTCCAGCGGCTGATGCCGTCGCTCCAGCAGGCAGACGCGCTGTTCGTGCCTGCCGCCGCCGATACCATGCCGACGCTCGGCCAGCTCCTGCAGGAAGCGGGCTACAACCCCGCCAAGGTCAAGCCGCTCGGCACCGGCGTCTGGAACGATGCCGGCGTGGCGCGCGTGCAGGCGATCCAGGGCGGCTGGTTCGCCTCGCCCGACACCGCCGGCTTCAACGCCTTCGCGGGGCGCTACCAGCAGCGCTTCAACAGCGCGCCGACCCGCACCGCGACCCTGGCCTACGACGCCGTCTCGCTGGCGGCCGCGCTGGCCCGGACACAGGGCTCGCAGCGCTTCTCGGAAAGCGTCCTGACCAACGCCTCCGGCTTTGCCGGTGCCGACGGTGTCTTCCGCTTCCGGCCGGACGGGCAGGTTGAACGCGGCCTCGCGGTGCTCGAGCTGCGCAACGGGCAGATCGTCACGATCAATGCCGCACCGCGCGACCTCGGACCGCGCTCGCAATAGCCTCGGAAACACGAATGGCCGGGCGATTCCCGGCCATTGCGATCAGGCTTCGTCCAGAATCTCAGCCGAGACGGATCTCAACTGAGCGGCGCGTATTTCACCACGCAACCATAGGCCTTCGTGCTCGCCTCCGAGACCGGCTTTCCGGCCTTCAACTCGGCGACCGCCTGGCGAACATAGCTCTTGGCACCGTTCAGGCTCGAAGCCGCAGAAGACGGCTTGTCGTCGATCGCCCCCATATAGGCGAGCTTGCCCTTGGGATCGATGATGTACATGTGCGGCGTGGTCTGGGCGCCATAGGCGCGCGCCACCTGACTCTTCGGGTCGAGCAGGATGCCGGCAGGCGCGGCGTCGCGCTGCACCGTCAGCTCCCTGGCCCTGGCGCCATCGACATGCCCCTGCTCCCCCGGCGGCGATGAGATGACCGAGAGCCAGACGATGCCTTCCTTCGCCATGTCCTTCTGCAGCGTCTGCATGGTCGCGCTCTTGTAGTGCTTTCGGACATAGGGGCAGTCGTGGTTGGTCCACTCGAGAATCACGGTCCTGCCGGCGAATTCCTGGAGATTGCGGGTCTTGCCCTCGGCATCCACGGCCTGGAAGGCGGGAGCGGGCGCACCGACCTTGGCGGACGCCTGAGCGAATGCAACGGCCGGGAAGGCGAGACCGGCCAAGGCAAGGCCGGCGATGAAAGTCTGTCTGGTCAGGCTTTTCATGTCTGTCTCCCTCTGTGAACGACGGTGGGTTACGGCGTGACCGCCGCAGTCTTGGCCTCCTGCCCCGCCGCGCGCCGGGCGGCCTCGATCACCGCGTCGGCCGTCAGCAACTGCGGCAGGATCTCCGGCTGCGCGTCCTTGCCGCCCGGATAGAACAGGTAGAGCGGCACGCCGGCACGGCCCTGCTCGGCCAATGCCTTCGCGATCCGCTGGTCGCGATTGGTCCAGTCCGCCTTGAGATAGGCCACGCCGAGCTTCGCGAAGACCTCCCTCACCTCCTGCCGGGAGAGCGCGACCTTCTCGTTGGCGATGCAGGTGATGCACCATGCGGCGGTGAAATTGACGAAGACCGGCTTGCCCTGCGCCTGCAACGCCGCGACACGCTCGGGCGACCAGGCCTCGACATCGCCGCTCCGCGCCTCAGTGGCCGTTCCGGGGACGGCATTCTGCAAGGTGAACCAGCCGGCGGCCAGCAGCACCAGCGCCGCCAGTGCGGAACCGAAGACGCGGCGCGGCGGCGACCCACGCGTGACGCCGACGAGCCAGACGACGAAGCCGGCCGCCAGCACGGCGACGAGCGCCGCCAGCACGCCTTGCGGGCCGCTCTGCACCGACGCGACCCAGATCAGCCAGATCGCGGTCGCGAACATCGGGAAGGCGAAGGCCTGCTTCAGCACCAGCATCCAGCGGCCGGGCTTCGGCAGCAGGCGCAGCAGGCCGGGAGCGAAGGAGAGCGCCACGACCGGCAGCGCGAAGCCGAGCGCCAAAGCGAGGAAGACGGACAGCCCCACGGCCGGCGGCTGGGTGACGGCATAGCCGATCGCGGCTCCCATGAAGGGCGCGGTACAGGGCGTCGCGACGACGACCGCGAGGACTCCGGTCATGAAAGCGCCGAGGCGGCCACCGCGGCTGGCGAGACCGTCGCCCACCCCGGTGATCGAGGAGCCGATTTCGAAGGCGCCGAGCAGGTTCAGCCCGATCAGCACCATGATCACCGCCAGCGCGATGACGAGCGGCGGCGACTGCAGCTGGAAGCCCCAGCCGACGCTGCTGCCGAGGGCACCAAGCGCGATCACGCCGGTGGCAAGCGCCGTGAAGGTGATGAGAACGCCGGCAAGGAAGAGCAGGCCCTGCTGACGCACCGAGCCGCGATCGGCATGGGCAAGACGGGCA
>NZ_JBIWYK010000086.1:0-9330 GCF_044752385.1 Allobosea sp. CER48
ACAGGCCCCCGCGGATTCCCCTTTCCCGTGCGGTGCTCTAAGCAGTCCTCATGGAGAACGTCCCGCCGCATGAACTCTTCACCCATGTCCGCATCGTCATGGGCATGGTCATCGGCCTCGGCATCACGCGAATGCTCGCGGGCGTCGCCGGCTTCATCCAGCACCCCGGCCGGCATCGCGCCTCGCTGCTGCACATGCTCTGGGTCGGCTCGATCCTGCTGGAGCTCGTTCTGTTCTGGTGGTGGGAGTTCGGGCTCTCGCGCATGCCCGCCTGGAGCTTCGGGATCTATCTGTTCCTGATCGGCTATGCCGTCGTGCTCTATCTGCTGGCGGCGCTGCTCTTCCCGGACAACATCTCGGAATATGCCGGCTACGAGGACTTCTTCATCAAGCGGCGGCGCTGGTTCTTCGGCCTGCTGGCGGTGACCTTCGTGCTCGATATCGTAGACACGCTGATCAAGGGCATCGAACGCTGGAGCCAGCTCAGCGGCGACTATCTCGTGCAGGTGCCGATCGGGCTGGCGCTGTGCCTCGTCGGCTCGACGACGGCGCGGCGCTCGGTGCAGCTGGCACTGGCGATCGTGCACATCACGTATCAGTTCTACTGGGTCGGTCGCATCGTCTACACGATGGGCTGAGACGGTCGAGGGCGCGCCTCAGCCCGTGGCGAAGGGCGCGAAATGCCGGGCGACCTGCCTGTAGACGTCCTGTTTGAACGGGATGATCAGGTCCGGCGTCTCGGCCAGCCGCGTCCAGCGCCAGGCGTCGAATTCGGCCTTGTGGCCGCCGGCAGGCGTGAGGATGTTGATCTCGTCCTCGGCGCCGGTGAAGCGGAAGGCGAACCATTTCTGCGCCTGGCCGCGCCAGCGGCCCTTCCAGGCCTCCTTGCCGATATCGACAGGCAGGTCGTAGGCCAGCCAGCCCGGCGCCTCGCCGAGCAGTTCGACCGAGGTGACGCTGGTCTCTTCCGCCAATTCGCGGCGGGCCGCGTCCAGAGGCGTCTCGCCCTCGTCGATGCCGCCCTGCGGCATCTGCCAGGCATGGCCCGGCGCGACGTGCTCGCGCTTCGTCTTGTCGGCGCGGCGGCCGATGAACACCAGCCCCTCCGCATTGAACAGCGCAAGCCCCACGCAGGGGCGGTAGCCTTCGGGGGCGGTCTCGGTCATCGCTGCGATCCGGTGGAAACTGATCCGGTGGTCTTGGGATTGCGGAAGCCGCGGGCGGAGCTGACCGGGACCAGCACGATCTTCTTGGCTTCGAGCGACTGCGCCCAGCGGTTGATCCGCTCGATCGAGACCGGCAGGGCGCTGGCGGCGGCGACGACGACGCCCTGGTCGCGCGCCAGGGTCTCGAGCGCCGCCAGTTCCTTGTCTATGGCCTCGGCGCGCGTGACGCCATCGATGACCCGGTCGATCTTCACGGCCGGAATCTGGGCGCGGCCCGCGGCGCCGGCGAGAAGGCTGCGCGGCGAGGAACCGTCGTCGATCACCATCAGGCCGCGGCCGGCAAACTCGCGCAGGAGCGGCGACAGCGCGTTCTCGTCGGAGGTCAGCCGCCCGCCGAGGAAGTTGACGATGCCGACATAGCCGGTGAAGCGCCCCAGGGACCAGTGCAGCTTGTCGATGTTGTCCGCAGCCTTCGGGCCGGTCAGCAGCGTATGTGGGCCGGGGTCGTTGTCGGGATAGTCGAAGGGCTCCATCGGCAATTGCAGGAAGACCTCGTGACCTTCGCCGCGCGCGCGCTGGACGGTGCGTTCGAGCTCGGTGCCATAGGGTGCGAAGGCGAGCGAGACCGGTCCGGGCAGCTTGCCGATGGCGTCGGCGGTGCCGGTCTGGCTGATGCCGAGGCCGCCGACCAGCAGTGCGATGCGCCCGGCCGGCTTGGTCGCGGGCTCCGGCCCGGCCGGCCGGGCATAGAGCTTCGCCGGTGTCGTCCCGTCGGGAGCAAGCTTGGGCAGCAGGCCGTAGCGGCTCCGCTCCACCAGCCGGTTGTCGGGCGCCGGCGCGAGCCTGATCGCACCGGCTTCGTCTGGAACGGTGATGACGATCGAAGCCGGGGCATCCTCGCCGGCCCGCACGACGGTCACGCCGGCGCTGTTCTCGAGCTGGGCCGCGCTTGCCGGGCCATGGGCGGCGGAGGTCGGATTCGCTCCCGGATTGTCTGCAATCGGCGAGGCGGGGGCGGCGCGCTTCTCGATGGAGGCGTAGGCCATCGGTTCGCCGCCATCGGGGTCGCTGCGCAGCGCGGCGACCAGCAGGAGACCGAGGATCGCGGTTCCGACGCAGCCTGCACACGCGGTCGCGAGCCAACGGGCCCACGGCTTGCCGGAAGGCGCGGCCCGATCCTGGCCCAACGGCCGATTGAGCTCCGTCAGCGGCATTCCGGCCAAGGTCAGCCGTCCTCAAGGTTGCGACGCGGGCCCGAATCAGTGGCCCGCGCGCTAGTCTTGTCGCCTAAGCGGCCCGGCGTCGAGCCCGAAGGCTCCCGCGCCGGCGGTCAGTTCTACGGCGCTTCCGGCGTGGCCGGTGCCGGAGCGGGCTCGGCGGCAGGCTTCTCGGCCGGCTTCTCGATGATCTGCGCGGTGTCCTTCTTGATCCCGCGCAGCTGGTTGAAGGCTGCGATCAGCTGGGTGTCCTTCGCCGGATCGTTCGGGACATAGGATGCGGAGCCGGACTGCTCCTCGCCCTCGCCGGCCTTGAGATGGCCCTTGAGCGCGGCCTCGCCCTTGTTCTCGACGAGCTTGTCCTTGATCTCCTGCGGGATGTCCTGCTGGACCTCGATGTCCGGCGTGATGCCCTTGGCCTGGATCGAGTTGCCCGACGGCGTGTAGTAGCGCGCCGTGGTCAGGCGCAGGCCGCCATTGGAGCCGAGCGGGATCACGGTCTGCACCGAGCCCTTGCCGAAGGAGCGCGTGCCCATGACGACGGCGCGCTTATGGTCCTGCAACGCGCCGGCGACGATCTCCGCCGCCGAGGCCGACGAGCCGTTGATCAGCACGACGACCGGCTTGCCCTTGGTCAGGTCGCCCGACTTGGCGTTGAAGACCTGGGTCTCCTCGGCGTTGCGGCCGCGGGTCGAGACGATCTTGCCGCGCTCGAGGAAGGCGTCGGAGACCAGCACGGACTGGTCGAGGCGGCCGCCGCGGTTGTTGCGGAGGTCGATGACGTAGCCCTTGAGCTTGTCCTGGCCGATCTCGTTGCCGAGTTTCTCGATCGCCTTGCGCAGGCCGTCATAGGTCTGCTCGGAGAACGTGCCGATGCGGATATAGCCGATATCGCCCTCGACGCGCTCCTCGACCGCGGGCACGACGATGGTCGAGCGGGTCAGGGTGAATTCGAGCGGGTCGGGCTTGCCCGGACGCTCGATCTTGAGCGTGACCTGGGTGTTGATCAGCCCGCGCATCTTCTCGACAGCCTGGGTCAGGGACAGGCCCTTCACCTCGGTGCCGTCGATCTGCCGGATGATGTCGTTGGCGAGGATCCCGGCCTTGGAGGCGGGCGTATCGCGAATCGGCTTGGCGACCTTGAGGACGCCGTCCTCCATCGTCACCTCGATGCCGAGCCCGCCGAACTGGCCGCGCATGTCGGTGTCCATGTCGCGGAAGGCTTTGGAGTCGAGATAGGAGGAATGCGGATCGAGCGAGGAGACCATGCCGTTGATGGCGGCCTCGATCAGCTTCTGCTCGTCCGGCTTGTCGACGTAGTCGGTGCGGATCTTCTCGAAGATGTCACCGAAAAGGTTCAGGCTGCGATAGACCTCGGCCGAAGCGGCGACGGCGCTGGTCGAGGAGAGCAGTCTGGTCTGTGTGGCCAGTCCGGTCAGGCCCGCGCCCATGATGGCGCCGGCGAGAACGAGGGAAACCTTGCGCATCATCCGCGAACCTTTTCGCCTTGCGATTTCGTCCACCACGGCGTCGGATCGATCGAGACGCCGTCTTTCCTGAATTCGATATAGAGAACCGGCTGCCCGGTTCCCACCCCTACTGTCGTCGCGGCAGCTTCCGACGTTTCGCCCATCGCCGCAACCGGCTCGCCCGCCAGTACGAACTGATTGAGCGCGACATCGATGCGCTGCATGCCGGCTAGCAAGATGTAGTATCCACCCCCAGCGTTCAGGATCAAGAGTTGCCCGAACGAACGGAACGGCCCCGCGTAAACTACCCAAGCGTCAGAAGGCGCCGAAACTAGGGCGTTGGGGCGAGTTTCCAGCGACATTCCGCGAATCGTGCCGCCTGCGCCGTCCGGATCGCCAAAACCACGCAATCGTGAACCGGCGACAGGCAGCGAGAGCATGCCCCGGGCGTCGGAGAAGGCGATCTTCGGGGCAAGGCGCGCGGGGTCCCGGAACGCCAGGGCGGTCATCCGGTCGCGCTGTTCGCGCGTCTCCTGCTCGATCGCCTGGCGTGCCGCTTCCGCAGCCTTGTTGGCAACCGAGATTTCCTTCTCGATCTTCTCGACGAAGTCGCGCATCGAACGCGCCTGGCCGGCGAGTTCCCTGCCGAGCGTGGCTTGCGCATCGACATCCCGCGCTGCGCTGGCCTCGCGCTCCCGCCTTGCGTCGATCAACGAGGCCAGGCGCTGGCGCTCGCCGGCGAGTTGCTCCATCTCCGTGCCGATCTTGAGCTTTTCCGCGGAGATGTTGTCGCGCAGCCGCACCAGTTCACCGAGGTCGGTGGCGAGGATCTCGATCTCCTGACGAAGGTCGGGCACGACAGCGCCGAGCAGCATGGAGGCCCGCACCGCTTCGAGGATGTCTTCGGGGCGCACCAGCACGGCCGGCGGCGGGCGTCGGCCGATGCGCTGGAGCGCGGCCAGCACCTCGGCGATCAGGCCGCGCCGGCTGTCGAGCGAGCGGCGGATCGCGGTCTCGCTCGATTGCAGCAGCGCAAGGCGCTTCTCCAGAGCGCCCAGCCGCTCCTCGCCGGCCTGCGTCTTCGCTGTCGTGTCGAGCAGGGCCTTGTTGAGCGCGGCGCGATCGGCGCGGATCCCGGCGATTTCCTTCTCCAGCGCGGCGCGCGCCTCGACATTCCCGTCCAGGCGTTGCTCGATGGCCTTGAGCTCGGCCTCCCGCGCCTGCTTCTCGACGAGTTTCTGCATCGCCTCCCGGGCCAGGGCCTCCGGATCGGGCGCACCTGTCTGTGCGATGGCCGGAGCAAGGAGCATCGCAGCCAGCAGGGCGGCGAGGCTCAGGCGGCGCAGCCCGGTGCGAATCAGCGACGCGGCGAAACTCATGCGCGATGATAGGGGTGCCCGGCGATGATCGTCATCGCCCGATAGAGTTGTTCGAGCACGAGCGCGCGCACGATCTGGTGCGGGATCGTGAGCGCGCCGAAGGCCAGCGTGATGTCGGCCTTGTCGCGGATCTCCTCGCTCAGCCCGTCGGCGCCGCCGATGATCAGGCTCGCATGGCCGGTTCCCGCATCCCGCGCCGCCGCGATGCGGCCGGCGAAGGCTTCGCTGCCGAGCTGGCGGCCGCGCTCGTCGAGGGCGATCAGAAGGCCGGGCTGCGCCTTGGCGAGGATCGCCTGCGCTTCCTCGCGCTTGCGCTCCTCGGGGCGCCGGCCCCGGCTTTCGGCGATCTCGACGATGTCGGGGCCGCTCAGTCCGATGCCGCGGCCCAACGCGACTCCGCGCTCACGATAGCGCTCGCAGAGCTCGCGTTCCGGCCCGTCCTTGAGCCGGCCGACGGCGATGACAGCGAGCCGCATCCGGAAACGACGTCAGCTGTCGAGGCGTTCGTTCGGCCGATCGGTGCCCCACA
The DNA here is from genome assembly GCF_044752385.1 of Allobosea sp. CER48. Taxonomy (NCBI): domain Bacteria; kingdom Pseudomonadati; phylum Pseudomonadota; class Alphaproteobacteria; order Hyphomicrobiales; family Alloboseaceae; genus Allobosea; species Allobosea sp. CER48. Next base: position 5,761 of record NZ_JBIWYK010000086.1, read on the forward strand.
TCTTCTCGAGATTATAGAACTGGCGCACTTCGGGCCGGAAGACGTGAACAATGATGTCGCCGGTATCGATCAGCACCCAGTCGCAAGCAGGCATGCCCTCGACGTTGGGCGCGGGGAGTCCGGACGCCTTCAGGGCTTCGATCAGGGCATCCGAGATAGCGGCGACATGGCGGTTGACGTTACCCGAGGCGATGATCATCGCGTCGGCCAGCGATGTCTTGCCGACGAGGTCGATCACCGTGATGTCCTCGGCCTTCATGTCTTCGAGGACACGCTGCGCAAGGGCGATGCTAGCGGCGGAGGGATTGTCCGCGATAGCGGCCTGGGGAAGCGGCTTCGGCTCGGCTTCACCAAGGTTTTGACGGGTCAGTGACGTATCCTCTCGATCACGATGCGCTCTTGGCGCGACCACGCCAAAATAAGCCGGGAAGCCGCGGAATTCAATCGCGACCGGCCTGCTGGCGCAGCATGGTAGAGGATAAAGTCGAGCGCTTGCCGTGCAGAAAGACCCAGGCTGGCGGGTTGGTGCGCGGCAGCACCGCGGCCTGGTTCTCGGGGATGCGCCAGCGCGACAGCCAGTTGGCGGCCGGCGAGGCCATGGCGCTGTGGGTCGAGCCCGGCCGGTCGATGATGGCGATCGGCATCATCCGGGCGATCGTGCGCCACTCGGCCCAGCGGTGGAACCCGGCGAGATTGTCGGAGCCCATGATCCAGACGAAGTTGACGCCCGGGCAACGCCGCTTCAGCGCGCGCAGCGTGTCGGCCGTGTAGCGGGTGCGCAGCGTCGCCTCGATGCCGGTGACGTTGATGCGGGCATGGCCCGCGACCTTGCGCGCCTGCCGGAGCCGCTCGCCGAGCGGCGGCAGTCTCGCATTGTCCTTCAGCGGATTGCCGGGAGTGACCAGCCACCAGATGCGGTCGAGCTGCAAGCGGCGCAGAGCCGTCAGACTTGCGAGGCGATGGCCATCATGCGCCGGGTTGAAGCTGCCGCCGAACAGGCCGATGCACAGGCCCGGTGCATGGGGTGGCAGGCGCAGAGGCTCGCTCGTCATCCGTGCTGCAGGGTTCAGGGGCGGATCTGGCCCGCGCCATGGACGCGGTACTTGAACGAGCAGAGCTGCTCGACGCCGACGGGTCCGCGCGCATGCATGCGGCCGGTGGCGATGCCGATCTCGGCGCCGAAGCCGAATTCGCCGCCATCGGCGAACTGCGTCGAGGCGTTGTGGACGACGATCGCGGAATCGACCTCCGCGAGGAACCGCGCCGCGGCGGCTTCATCCGAGGTGACGATCGCGTCGGTGTGATGCGAGCCGTAGCGCTCGATATGCTCGATCGCGGCGTCGAGGCCCGGCACCACCTTCGCGGCGATGATCATGTCGAGATACTCGGTCGACCAGTCTTCTTCACTCGCGGGCGTCGCGCGCGAGTCGGCGCCCAGGACGGCGTCGTCGCCACGGACCGCGCAGCCGGCATCGAGCAGGGCGCCGACGAGGGGGGCGAGATGGGTCTCCGCGCAGGCCGCGTCGACGAGCAACGTTTCGGCCGCGCCGCAGACGCCGGTGCGCCGCAGCTTCGCGTTGAGCAGGATGTCGCGCGCCATGGCGAGATCGGCCTTGCGGTCGATATAGACATGGCAGTTGCCGTCGAGATGGGCGAAGACCGGCACGCGCGCCTCGCTCTGGACGCGGGCGACGAGGCTTTTGCCGCCGCGCGGCACGACGACGTCGACATTGCCGCCGAGGCCCGCGAGGATCTCGCCGACAGCGGCGCGGTCGCGCGTCGGCACGAGCTGGATCGCGTCGCCCGGCAGGCCGGCCGCTTCCAGCCCCTCGCGCATGGCTGCCGCGATCTCGGTCGAGGAGCGGAAGGAATCGGAGCCCGCGCGCAGGATCGCGGCATTGCCGCTCTTCAGGCAGAGCGCGCCGGCATCGGCGGTGACGTTGGGCCGGCTCTCGAAGATCACGGCGATGACGCCGAGCGGGGTGGCGACGCGCTCGAAGCGCAATCCGTTCGGCCGGGTCCATTCCGCCAGCACGCGTCCGAGCGGATCGGGCAGGTCGGCGACCTCGGCGACCGCATCGGCGATGGCGGCGAGGCGCTTCTCGTCGAGGGCGAGGCGGTCGATGAAGGAGCCGCTCAGGCCCGCTGCCTTGCCGTCGGCGAGGTCCTGCGCGTTTGCGGCGAGGATGCGGGACGTCCGGGCGCGCAGCGCATCCGCCATGGCGACCAGTGCGGCGTTGCGTTGCGGGGCCGGACTCAGGGCGACCTTGCGCGCGGCGGCCCGGGCCTTGCGGCCGAGCTCCTGCATGACGAGCCCGACGTTTCCGGTCTCGTGCGTCGCGATGATGCGCAATGCGCTGTCGCCCGTCATCTCATTCAGCCCAAAACAACCGCTGGCAACGCCAGTCCGGAGGAAAGCTTAGCCCAGCCCGAGCGCCATGTCGTCCCGGTGGATCATCTCGGCGCGCCCGGGATAGCCGAGGACGGCCTCGAGATCGCGCGAGGCTTTGCCGAGGACGAGCGCTGCCTCGCCTGCGTCATAGGCGACGAGGCCGCGCCCGAGCAGCTGTCCTTCGGGATCGCGGATCAGTACGGCGTCGCCGCGGGCGAACTCGCCCTCGATGCGGCTGACTCCGACCGGCAGCAGGCTCGCCCCGCCGCGCAGCGCGCGGGCCGCGCCGGCATCGACATGCAGCGTGCCACGCGGCTCCAGCGTGCCGGCGATCCAGGTCTTGCGCGCGGTGGCCGGCGTCGAGCCGGAGAGGAACCACGTGCAGCGGCCGCCGGCGGCCACGCTTGCGAGCGGGTTCTTGGCGCGCCCGTCGGCGATGAGCATGTGGGTGCCGCCGGCCGCGGCGATCTTGCCGGCTTCGATCTTGGTGCGCATGCCGCCGCGCGAGAGCTCGGAGGCCGCACCGCCGGCCATGGCGTCGATCTCGGGCGTGATCTTTTCGACGACCGGAATGTGCCGGGCGCTCGGGTCCCTCGCCGGCGGCGCCGTATAGAGTCCGTCGATGTCCGAGAAGAGCACCAGAAGGTCCGCACCGGCCATCGTCGCGACGCGGGCGGCGAGCCGGTCGTTGTCGCCATAGCGGATCTCGGCGGTGGCGACCGTGTCGTTTTCGTTGATCACCGGGATGGCGCGCAGGTCGAGCAGGCGGCCGAGCGTCGCGCGCGCATTGAGATAGCGTCGGCGCTCCTCGGTGTCGGCCAGGGTCAGCAGGATCTGGCCGGCCGTGAGGCCATGCGCCGCCAGCGCCTCGGCCCAGTTGCGGGCAAGCGCGATCTGGCCGACGGCGGCCGCGGCCTGGCTCTCCTCCAGCCGCAGCGGGCCCGACGGCAGATTGAGCACGGTGCGCCCCAGCGCGATCGCGCCGGAGGAGACGACGAGCACGTCGGCGCCGCGCTGGTGGAGCTCGGCGAGATCTTCCGCCAGTGCCGCGAGCCAGGCATGGCGAAGCCGGCCGCGTGCCCGGTCGACCAGCAGGCTGGAGCCAACCTTGACGACGATGCGGCGGAACTCGGATAGCGAAGGCGTCTTCACAGGGCACACGATCTGTTGAGGCGGCT
>NZ_JBIWYK010000087.1:0-9314 GCF_044752385.1 Allobosea sp. CER48
GGGCTCCATGACTGATATCCGGAAACGCTCAGAGCTGGCCGAGCATCGTCTCCGCGCCCGAGGCGTCGGCCTTGCCGGCGGCTTCCTCGACATTGAGGGACTTCACGACGCCGTCCTCGACCAGCATCGAGTAGCGCTGCGAGCGCGTGCCCATGCCGAAGCCCGAGCCGTCCATCGACAGGCCGATCTCCTTGGCGAAATCGGCATTGCCGTCGGAGAGGAACTCGATGATGCCGGCGGCGGCCGTCGCCTTCGACCAGGCGTCGAGCACGAAGACGTCGTTGGTCGAGGTCACCAGGATGGCGTCGACGCCCTTGGCCTTGATATCGTCGGCCTTGGCCAGATAGCCGGGCAGGTGGTTCTTGTGACAGGTCGGGGTGAAGGCGCCCGGCACCGCGAAGAGCACGACCTTGCGGCCCTTGAACAGGTCTTCCGTCGTCTTGGCGGCCGGGCCGTCGGCGGTCATGACGCGGAACGTCGCCTGCGGAAGCTTGTCACCCACCTTGATCGTCATGGCGTGTTTCTCCGTGAAGCCCGCGGCCAGAGGATTGCAACAGGGGAGGAGCCGGATATGCCGGCCAGCCGGACAAGGGCTGTACGGGTCCGTCACCAGGGCCGCTTCGCCTCAGGGATTAGGGCTTGCCGGCGGGGATGTCGAGTTCGAGCCGCGTCTCCACGGGCTTGGGTGTCCCGCGTATGGTGAAGACCAGCGGAACCGGGCCGGCGGCGCCCTTCGGGCGATCGTTGATGCGGATCTGGGCCAGCGTCGTGCCGTCCGTCTGCGGAGTCAGGCGGGTCTTGCCGAACGACCACTGGCCAGGGCCCTCGACGAAGATGTCCTGGATCCTGCCTTCGGGCGGCGTCTGCAGGACCAGGCGCAGGCCTGGATCGACGCCGGTGTCGTCGAGCGCCGCATCGAGAATCGCCGTCTTTTCCTTGTGCGGGCCGGGCTTCACCGAGAGCGGAATGCGGGCCTCGAAGCTTTCCAGCCGGGCCGACGTCACCGTCGTGACGCCGGGCTCTAGCCAGAGGCTGGCTTCGCCCTTGGCCGGAATGCAGATCTTCTCGCAGACGGCATAGTCGAGCTTGAGCACGATCATCACCGGGCGCGACGGGTCGACCGGCTGCACGGAGATCGGGATCACGACCTCGCCGACATAGCCGAGGGAATAGCCGGCCGAATCCTGGAAACGCTCCGGCACCGGCCAGCGCACGTCGAGCCCGCCGATATTGGTCGAACCCGACCAGTCGAAGCTCGGCGGCACGCCGAATTCGCCGGGGCTGCGCCAGTAGGTCTTGTAGCCCGGCGACATCACGATCTCGACGCCGACGCGCTGCTTGCCGGTCGAGGTGGTCGGGCCGGCGATCAGGCGCAGCTTCGCATGATCGCTCGTCGACCAGGGCGACATTGCGGCCTCGGTCGTCGCCTCCTGAGCATGCGCGGAGATACCGAGCGCGAGGGGAGCGATGGCCAGCAGGGAAAGAACGCGGTTCACGGGCCTGCCTTATCCATTGCGACGCCGAAAAGCGAACAAAACCTGCATTCCCTTCAAACAAGAGCGGCCATTGCTCCGCCCAATGTCGTTCAGGAATGGGGCGCAATCGCGATGCCGGCCGCGGCCGGCACGCGTTCGCTCCGATCGCACGCGAATGTGACGGAGGGTGATTTCGGCAAGCGCCTGAACTGCAATCGCGCGGCCCCGCACGCGAGCCTTGCCGAGACTCCCCGACAACCACTAGCATGGGTTCATGAAGATTGGCTCACAGTCACGTATCGGCGGCCGCAGCTATCTCGACGGGCAGTGCCTGATCGCGATGCCGGGGATGGCCGACACGCGTTTCAGCCGAAGCGTCGTGTATGTCTGCGCCCATTCCGAGGACGGGGCCATGGGCATCATCGTCAACAAGCCGGCCGGCGACACCAGGTTTCCCGACCTGCTGGTCCAGCTCGACGTCATCCCATCGGATGAGATCATCCGGTTGCCGAGCCAGGCGGAGAAGATGCAGGTGCTGCGTGGCGGCCCGGTCGAGACCAAGCGCGGCTTCGTGCTGCATACCGCCGATTTCTTCCTGGAGTCGGCGACGCTGCCGATCGACGACGGCATCTGCCTGACGGCGACGCTCGATATCCTGCGGGCTATCGCTATCGGCAGCGGGCCGGAAAGCGCTGTCCTCGCCCTCGGCTATGCCGGCTGGGCCGCGGGGCAGCTCGAGGCCGAGATCCAGTCCAATGGCTGGCTGCATTGCGCGGCCGATCCCGAACTGCTCTTCGACGAGAGCATCGACACGAAGTACCAGCGGGCGCTGAACAAGATCGGCATCGATCCGGCCTTTCTCTCGCGCGACGCCGGCCACGCCTGAAACCTGACGCTGTCCCCGGACTTGGTCCGGGGCGCACGGCCGGGAGCCGGTTACGCCGCTTCCGTCGCCGAAGCGGCCGCGCCCATCAGGCGGCGCGCCTCTGCCGCGGTCATCGGCTGGCCGAAGATGTAACCCTGCGCATACTGGCAGCCGAGCTGGTAGAGCTCGATCGCGTCGGACTCGCTCTCCGCGCCTTCCGCGACGACGTCCATGCCGAGATCCGAGGCAAGCTGCACGATCGAGCGCAGGATTACAGGCGGGCGGCCATTGCCCATCTGCCGCACGAAGCTCTGGTCGATCTTGATCGTGTCGAAGGGGAAGCGCTGCAGATAGGAGAGCGAGGAATAGCCCGTGCCGAAATCGTCGAGGGAGAGTCCCGCGCCGAGATCGCGAATGCGCTGCAGCATCTGCGCGGCGTATTCGGGGTTCTCCATGACGAGGCTCTCGGTGATCTCGAGCTTCAGCGTGCCAGGCAGCACGCGCCGGCGCCCGAGCACGGTCTTCACGTCATGCAGCAGGTCGTGGCGGAGCAGTTGCCGGCTCGAGACATTGACGCTGGCGAAGATCGGCGGGTCCACTTCCAGCGCCGCTTGCCAGGCCTCGAGCTCGCGTGCCGTCCGGTCCATCACATAGATGCCGAGATCGACGATCAGCCCGGTCTCCTCGGCGATGGCGAGGAAATCCTGCGGCATCAGCCGGCCTTCGCGCGGATGGTCCCAGCGCACCAGCGCCTCGAAGCCGGCGATGGTGCGGTCCTCGAGCCGGACGATCGGCTGATACATGACCTGGATCTCGCCGCGCTCGATCGCGCGGCGCAGATCGCTTTCGAGCGCGAGGCGGTCGTTGCGGTCGGTCCGCATCGCCGGCACGAAGACCTCGATCTTGTTGCCGCCCTGGCGCTTGGCATGGGCCATGGCGAGCTCGGCATTCTTCAGCGCGTCGTCCTTGCGGGCGGCGGGCGAGGGGTCGAACAGCGCGAGCCCGATCGAGGGCGTCAGCACGATTTCGCGCTCGGCATAGGTGATCGGCGTCGAGACGGCGCGGCGCACCAGCTCGGCCAGCGCGAGGATGCGCTCGGGATCGCGCTCCGAGACGAGGATCATCGCGAAGGTGTCGCCGCCGATGCGGGCCAGCGTGTCCTGGGCCCTGAGCAGGCGACCGAGGCGCCGGGCCAGCGTGAGCAGGATCGAGTCGCCCGCCGAGAAGCCGACCGATTCGTTGACCTGCTTGAACCGGTCGACGTCGATGACGAGCACCGTCGGGCGGATGTTGTCGTCAGCGCGGGTGAAGCCGAAGATCGCGCCGAGGCGATCCTGGAACAGCTTGCGGTTGGGCAGGCCGGTCAGGTTGTCGTGGACGGCGTCGTGCAGCAGCCGTTCCTGCGCGGTGCGCTGCTCGGTGACGTCGGACAGCGTGCCGATGACGCGGATGACCTCGCCGTCCGAGCCGAGCACGGGGCGCGCCTTGACGTTGAACCAGTGATAGGCGCCGTTGGCGGAGCGCAGGCGCAGATCGAGATTGAGCTTGCCGCGGCGCTGCTCCAGCACCGCGTCGAGCGTGACGCGATAGCGGTCGCGATCGGCGACGTGCATGTGTTCCAGCCAGCGGGCGGCCGAACCTTCGAGCGCGCCCTTGGGCAGGCCGAGCAGCGCTTCGATCTGCGGCGAGACGAAGACCCTGTCGGAGCTGACATCCCAGTCGAAGACCAGATCGCCGGAGCCCGAAAGGGCAAGAGCCCGCCGTTCGGTATCGGAGACCAGCCCCTGCGAGATCGCGCCTCCGGCGAAAGCATGCTGGATGACGGTGAAGCCGATCAGCAGCACGATCAGCACCAGGCCGCCCAGCAGGGCAGGCGCCACCAGATCGCGCTGGAACTGTCCGGTCACGGTGAAGCTCGCTGCCGTGACCCAGACCGCGAGCAGGAACCAGGTCGGGATCAGCATCACCGCCCGCTCGTACCCATGAGTGGCCAGATGGACGACGAGCACGAAGCCGACGGCGGCGACGGCGGCGATCGAGATGCGCGCGATGCCGGACGCCATCGGCGCGTCGAAGACGGCGAGACCGATCAACCCGGCGAGACCGAGGATCCAGATTGCCGTGACATGGCCGTAGCGCACGTGCCAGCGCGACAGGTTGAGATAGGCGAAGAGGAACACGAGCAGCGTGGCCGCCAGCACGACTTCGGCGCCGGCGCGGTAAATTCGTTCGATCGCGGGCGTCAGCGGGAATAGCCGCTGGAAGAAGCCGAAATCGAGGCCGGCATAGGCCAGGACTGCCCAGGCGAGCGCCGCGGCGGCTGGGAAGATCACCGCGCCCTTGACCACGAAGATGATGGTCAGGAACAGCGCCAGCAGGCCGGCGATGCCGATGATGATGCCCTTGTAGAGGGTGAGGCCATTGGTCTTCTGGCGATAGGCCTCCGGCTCGAACAGGTAGAGCTGCGGCAGGTTGGGCGATTTCAGCTCCGCCACGAAGGTGACGGTCGTGCCGGGGTCGAGCGTGATCAGGAAGACGTCGGCATCGGGGCTGGCCTCGCGGTCCGGCGAGAGGCCCTGGCTCGCCGTCACCGCCTCGATGCGCTTGTCGCCGAGATCGGGCCAGATCACGCCCGAGCCGATCAGCCGGTGGAAAGGCGCGACCAGCAACCGGTCGATCTGCTCGTCGGAATCATTGGTGAGCGCGAAGACGATCCAGTCCGGCCGGGCGCCGGATTCGCGCGCTCTCACCGCGATGCGGCGGACGATGCCGTCCGGCCCCGGTGCGGTCGAGATCTGGATCACGTCGCCGTCGGACTTGTTGCGCTCGACGATGTTGGTGAGGTCGATCACCGGCACATCGACCGGCACGCGCACCGCATCGACGGCGCTGGCCGGCGTGACGGCAGCGAAACTGAACCACAGGGCAAGGCCGGCGACGGCAAGGCCGATCCGGAGGAGACGCTCGGAAATGGACAAGCTGTGCTCGGCTGTCAGGCGGAAGACGATCATTCGAAGTTGAACGAAAATCCCTATCGACCGCTCATGGCAAGGGCAAGGCAAAGCGCGCCTGTGGTCAACCCTCGCCGTCACGGCCTCTCTCCCGGCATCCCGTCGCTCGACAGGATGCCGTAGAGCAGATGGTCCGCCCAGTTTCCGTTGATCTTGAGATAGGCCCGCGCCAGCCCCTCATGCTTGAAACCGACACGCTCCAGCAGGCGCCGCGAGGGCTCGTTGCTCGGCAGGCAGGCGGCTTCGACCCGGTGCAGCGCCAGCTCCGAGAAGGCGAAGCGGACCGCGCCGCGCACCGCTTCGGTCATATGGCCCTTGCCGGAATGGCGCTTGCCCATCCAGTAGCCGAGCGTGCAGGCCTGGGCGACGCCGCGGCGTATGAGACCGAGCGTGAGCCCGCCGATCAGTACCTCGGACTGGGCCTCGAAGATGAACAGCGAATAGGCCTCGTCGCCGGCGATCTCCCGTGCCGCGCGCTTCGCACGCAACCGGAAGGAGGCGCGGGTCAGGTCGTCCTCGTTCCAGACCGGTTCCCAGGGCGTCAGGAATTCGCGGCTTTCGATGCGCAGCACGGCCCAGGCCGAATAGTCGCTGGCCTGGGGCGCGCGCAGATAGAGATTCGGCGTCCGGATCAGCGGGCGGCTCGGCGGCTCGCTCGGGAAACGGAAGAGCGCCATCGTGGTTCAGTCCGCTGCCCGGGCCGCCTGACGCAGCCGCTTGGCCGCGGGGATGCCCTGGATCGGGCCGATCGCGGCGATGGTCGGTTGATGCCCGAGCAGCGAGCGCCCGGCGGCACGTACATCCTCGAGCGTTACCGCGTCGAGCCGGGCAGCCAGCTCTTCGCGCGGGATCGCCCGGCCGAAGATCAGGACCTGCCGCGCCATCTGCTCCAGCTTGCCACCCGGACTTTCCAGCGAGGCGAGCAGCCCGACCTTCATCTGCGCGCGGGCGCGAGCCACCTCGACCTCGCTGACATCCTCCGCCGCCTGGCGGAGGCAGGCGAGCGCAACCTCGATCAGTTCGCCGACATCCTCCGGCGCGGTGCCGGCGCCGATACCGAAGACGCCGCAATCGGAGAAGGGCCAGTGGAAGGCGTCGATCGCATAGGCGAGGCCGCGCTCTTCGCGCACCTCCTGGAACAGGCGCGACGACAACCCGCCGCCGAGCACCGATGCGAAGATCTGCAGAGGATAATGGGCTCCGCCGGTGAAGGGCTTGCCGGGCAGGCCGAGCACGAGATGAACCTGCTCCTCGTCGCTGCCGATACGGGCCTCGCCGCCGTGGTACACGCCGGCCTCGCGCTCGGGCGCCTCGGCGGGGTTGCCCGGCAGCGACGACAGATGGGCACGCGCGAGCGCGACGAGTTCGCCGTGATCGACGGCGCCGGATGCCGCCAGAACCATGTTGCCGGCATGGTAGTTGCGGGCGAGGTAGGCGCGGATGGCGTCGGGCGTGAAGCTCTTCACCGTCTTGGCGGTGCCGAGGATCGGCCGGCCGATCGGCTGATCGGGGAAGGCCGCCTGCAGGAAGCGGTCGTAGACCAGGTCGTCCGGCGTATCCTGGACCGCGGAGATCTCCTGCAGGATGACGCCCTTCTCGCGCTTCAGCTCCTCTTCCGTCAGTGCGGGCGAGGTGATGATGTCGGCGAGGATGTCGACGGCGAGTTCGAGATCGGAGCCGAGCACGCGGGCCGTGTAGCAGGTGTACTCGACCGACGTCGCGGCGTTGAGGTCTCCGCCGACGCCCTCGATCTCCTCGGCGATCTGCCGGGCGTTGCGCCGTGCAGTCCCCTTGAACGCCATGTGCTCGAGCAGATGGGCGAGGCCGTGTTCATGCGGCAGCTCGTCGCGCGAGCCCGCACCGATCCAGATGCCGAGCGAAACGGTGGCGGCATGGTCCATCCGCTGCGAGACGATCCGCAGCCCGGAGGGCAGGGTGGTCAGCTCGACATCAGGGTCGTGGCGCCCTTCCGGCCGCGCAGGTGCGGCGAGTTCGGTTGCCTCGATCGGAGGGGTCGCGCTCACGCTGCCGCTCCACGGACGGCGCGTGCATGCTCGCGCACGAAGGTCTCGACCTTGCCGAGGTCGTTGGGCAGCAGCGTCACCCGTTCCACGCGCTCCATCAGGTCGGCGAGATGGGCCGGCAGCCCGGGCTCGACGCCGCTCGCCGCCTTCACCGCGGCCGGGAACTTGGCGGGGTGGGCAGTGCCGAGCACGATCATCGGCGTCGCGGGATCGCGCGACAGCTTCTGGCGCGCGGCGCCGACGCCGATCGCGGTATGCGGGTCGAGCAGATAGCCGCTCTCCGTCCAGGTCTCCCGGATCTCGGCCGAGATCTCGGCCTCGCTGAGCGCCGCTGCATCGAATTCGGAGCGGATGCGCGCGAGCGGTTCGGCCGCGATCTCGAAGCGGCCGGATTGCTGCAGCGACTGCATCAGCCGCCGCACGGCGGCGCCGTCGCGGCCATAGGCCTCGAAGAGCAGCCGCTCGAAATTGGAGGAGATCTGGATATCCATCGAGGGCGAGGTGGTGGCGTGAACGCCGCGCATCTCGTAGACGCCGCTCGCCAGCGTCCGTGCCAGGATGTCGTTGCTGTTGGTAGCGATGGTCAGCCGCTCGATCGGCAGGCCCATCTGCTTGGCGACCCAGCCGGCCAGGATGTCGCCGAAATTGCCGGTCGGCACCGTGAACGACACCTTGCGCCCCGGCCCGCCCAGAGAGACGGCCGAAGTGAAATAGTAGACGACCTGCGCGGCGATGCGCGCCCAGTTGATCGAGTTGACGCCCGAAAGCCCGATCTCGTCACGGAAGGCGTGGTGGTTGAACATCGCCTTCACGAGGTTCTGGCAATCGTCGAAAGTGCCTTCGACCGCGATGGCATGGACATTCGGCGCATCGACCGTCGTCATCTGCCGGCGCTGCACGTCGGAGACGCGGCCGTGCGGGTACAGGATGAAGACGTCGACGCTTTTCAGCCCCTTGAAGGCGTCGATGGCCGCGCCGCCGGTGTCGCCGGAGGTCGCGCCGACGATGGTGGCGCGCTGGCCGCGCTGGCCGAGCACATGGTCCATCAGCCGGCCGAGCAGCTGCATCGCCACGTCCTTGAAGGCGAGCGTGGGGCCGTGGAAGAGCTCGAGAACGAAGAGATTGTCGCCAATCTGCGTCAGCGGGCAGACGGCCGGGTGGCGGAAGCCCGCATAGGCCTGGCCGACCATGCCCGACAGCGCGCCGCTCTCGATGTCGCCGTCGCTCAACGCGCCGAGGACACGCTCGGCCACCGCCGTGTAGGGTTTCCCGGCGAATCCGGCGATCTCCGGCGACGAAAGCGTGGGCCAGCTCTGCGGCAGGTAGAGTCCGCCGTCCCGGGCGAGCCCGGTCAGCAATGCGTCGGAAAAGCTGAGCGCCGGGGCTTCACCCCGGGTGGAGACATGCAACACGATCTTGGCCTCGGTGATATCAGCCTGATGCTATAGGCCGGTACGGCGATTTCGGCAAAAGCCTTGAAGGATCAGGCGGACGCGGAGCTGCGCCGTGCCTGCCAGACATAGGCGGCGAAGACGCCGAGCAGCGTCAGCGCCAGACCGAACCAGGTCAGGGCGTATTGCAGGTGGTTGTCGGGAATGCGGTCGATGAGCTCGCGCACGTCGACGCCCGCCGGTGGTTTCAACCCGTCGCCCTCGCGCTCGGCTTCGAGATAGAACGGCGCCGCCGGCAGGCCGAGCGAAGCGGCGATCGCGGAGGGGTCACGGGTGTAGAACTCGCGGATGGCCGGCAGGTCCTGCGGCGTGAAGCTGTTGCGGGTTTCAGGGGCCCGCAGGAAGCCGGTGATCGTGTCGGGCCCGCTTGCCGGACCGATCTGCCCCATGCGGCTCTCGGGGACGAAGCCGCGATTGACCAGGATGATGCCGCCGTCTTCGAGCCTGAAGCCCTGGAAGACCCAGCGGCCGAAGCCCGAGAGTTGGCG
>NZ_JBIWYK010000088.1:0-9312 GCF_044752385.1 Allobosea sp. CER48
CGGATCGCCGATCGGCTTCAGCGCGAGGCCGTGACCACGATCTCGATGATGGCGCCGCCGCCGAGGTCGGCCACGCCGACCGTGGCCCGCGTCGGCATCTCCTCGCCGAAGAAGCCGGTCCAGGCCGCATCCATCTCCTTCTTCTGCGAGAGGTCGGTGACGAAGATCTGCGCGGCGACGATGGCCTTGCGGTCGAGCCCGACCTCGCCGAGATAGCCTTCGATCTTGCCCAGGATGTTCTGCGTTTGCGGGCCCATCGACTGCGTGGTGTCGTCGGCGATGACGCCGCCGACGAAGACGAGATTGCCGGTCTCGACGATGCGGTTCTGGATGGGCGTGCGGATGGAGCGCTTGATCGTCATGGGTCTTCTCCTGAGTTGACGTTCAGTGGGCGGTCGTGAAGCGGGCGATGCCGAGGCCGTCGATCGGCACGTTGGAGCGGCCGGTCGCGATGATCTCGGCCATCACGGCGCCGGCCCCGGGGCCGAGCTGGAAGCCGTGGGCCGAGAAGCCGAACTGGTGATAGACGCCCTCATGCTTCTGGCTCTTGCCGAAGACGGGCAGGTCGTCCGGCATGCGCGCCTCGATGCCGGCCCAGGCCCGTACGATCGGCGCGCCGCGCATGATCGGGAACAGGTCCCAGACGGTGGCGGCGCTGGTCGCGAGCTTCTTCCAGTCGAGCAGCGTGACGTTCTCGTCTCGCAGCGGCGTGCCGAGATGGCCGCCACCGATCAGCACGGTGCCGTTGCCGAACTGCTTGAAGGAGAGCTTGCGCCCGCGCAGGATCACCACGGGCTTGATGAAGGCCGGCAGCGGCGCGGTGATCATCAGCATCGGCGCTATGACCTCGAGCGGCACCGGCTCGCCGAGATCGGCGGCGATGCGGTCGGCCCAGGCGCCCGCCGCGTTGACGATGCGCGGGCTGAAGAAGTCGCCGGCACTGGTCACGACGCGCCAGTTCGGCCCATCCTTCAACACCTTCGTGACGCGGACGCGCTCGCGGATATCGGCGCCGAGGCTCGCGGCCTTGCGCTTGAAGGCCTGGGTCGCGCGCAAGGGGATGGCGGCGCCGTCGCGCCGCGAGATCACGCCGCCGGGGCAGCTTTCGGAGACGGCCGGCACGATCTCGCGCAGCTCCCTGGCGCCGATCATCTCCTCGTGATGGAAGCCGCGCAGGACGAGGTCGTCCACGCGGGCGCGGCAATTGGCGAGATCGACATCGTTCTCCGCTACCAGCACCTGCCCGTCGCAGGTGAAGCCGCAATCGTCCTCGACCAGGTCCTCGATGTTGTGCCAGAGCGCCATCGAGGCGTTCGACAACGGGATCTCCGCGACATGCCGCGCAAGCTGGCGCACGCCGCCGGCGTTGACGCCGGAGGCATGGCGCCCGGCATGATCCTTCTCGATCAAGATGACCGAGAGCCCGCGCAGGGCGCAGTGCAGCGCCGTCGAGCAGCCATGGATGCCGCCGCCGATGACGATGACGTCGGCGCTGTTCCGAGGAGCCGTCACCGCACGACGGCTTTCACCGCGGCCTCGGTCTGAGGCAGCGCCGCAAGCTCTGCCAGGGTGACCGGCTTGACCGGCGGGCGCAGGCGATAATAGCCAACCTCTTCCGGCGTGGTGCCGCGCGTCTGCGCGATCAACTCTACGACGGTCGGCCCGCACAACCTTCCCTGGCAGGGACCCATGCCGCAGCGCAGGAACGCCTTCATCTGGTTGGGGCCGGTGACGCCGAGGCGGGCGGCTGCATCGCGGACCTGGCCCGCCGTGACCTCCTCGCAACGGCAGATGATCGTGTCGTCCTTGGGCGGCGCCAGGAATTGCGGCGCCGGCTTGTAGAGCAGGTCGAGGAAGCGCCGGCCATGGAGCAGCCGCGTCAGCGCCGCGCGGAGCGGAGCGGCCTGGCGGTCCCGCTCGCCCTCGCTCAGCTTGCCGAGCCGAGACGCCGCGCCGAAAGCCGCGATCTCGCCGCGCAGCGCCGCGGTTTCCGCCCCGCCGATGCCGGCGCCGTCGCCGGCGATGGCGATGCCCGGCACGCTGGAGGCAAACCAGCCATCGACGCCGGGCACGAAGGCATGCTGCTCCTCGTCGAAGGCGTGCGCGCAGCCGGCGGCGTTCGAGAAGTTGACGCTGGGGATCACACCCTGATGGAGCAGCAGCGTGTCGCAGGCGATCGCGCCCTGCCGTCCGCCCTGTTCGAACTCGATCTGCCGCAGCGTGCCGTCGCCCTTGGCCGACAGGCTGGTAACGTTCGAGACGAAGCGCAGCTTGCGACGTGCGGCCGCCATCAGCTTGAGCCCCTTGGCGAGATAGGGCGAGCGCAGGAAGTCGGGCAGGGCGGCGAGCGCCTTTCTCCAGTTGGCTGAAGGCGTTGTGTCGAGCACGGCGACGATCTCGCAGCCCGCCGCAGAGAGCTGGCTCGCCAGCAGATAGAGCAGCGGTCCGCAGCCGGCGATGACGGTGCGCCCCGCCGGCACGATCCCGGCGCCCTTCAGGGCGATCTGCGCAGCGCCCGCCGTCATCACGCCGGGCAGCGTCCAGCCCGGAATAGGGAAGGGGCGTTCCTGCGCACCCGTGGCAAGGATGACATGCTTCGCGCCGATCATGCGCGCCTTGCCGTCAAGCGAGAGGCCGAGCTCGAAGGTGCCGGGCGCAGCCTCGTCAGGCGCGATCGACCAGACCGTGCAGCGCGCCGCATAGGAGGCCTGCGAATTGTCGAAGCGCGCGACGATCTCTGCGCCACGCCAGTAATCGTCGCCGAGGATGGCGCGATCCCTGACCGGCGTCGTGGTGACGGCGCGGTAGATCTGGCCGCCGGGCGCCGGGTTCTCGTCGGCGAGCAGGACGGACAGGCCGAGCCCGGCCGCGCGCGTCGCCGCCGAGAGGCCGGCGGGGCCGGCGCCGACAACAACGAGATCGTAGGACGCGGCGAACTGCTCGATGCTTGCGACCGGGTTCATTCCGCTGCCTCCGTGAAATGGCGACGGCCGTGCTGGGTCTCGATCCGCATGCCCTCGGCCAGCGGCACGAGGCAGCCCTGCCGGTTGCCGACGCCGTCGATCACGACAAGGCAATCGAAGCACACGCCCATCAGGCAATAGGGCGCACGGGGCGTATCGGAGACAGGCGTCTCGCGGCAGGCGACGATGCCGTTCGCGAGCAGGGCGGCGGCGACGGTATCGCCCGAACGGCCGGTCAGAGGCTTGCCGTCGAAGGTGAAGCCGAGACGGGCAGCGTCGGCGCCGCCTGCTCTCGCCTCAGCTATGGGCCGGAACATGGAACCTCCGCGCGGTAAAGGACGCCACCGCCTCCGGCAGCGTGCCGGCAAGGATCGCGGGGGCGAGGGTCAGGGCGTGATTGGCGGCCAGCGTCACGCCGGAATGGCAGGTGACGAGGAAGGCGCCGGGATGGCTTTCGGACTGGTCGTAGAGCGGGAAGCCGTCGGGGCTCATCACCCGAAGCGCCGACCATGTCCGGACCACGTTGAGACCTGCCAGCCGCGGGAACATCCTTACCGCGCGGTCGGCCATCGCCGACAGGATCGGCTGCCCGACGGCCGTGTCGAAGCCGCGGTCCTCCTGGCTGTCGCCGATCATCACGCCGCCCTCGTCGGTCTGGCGGACGGTGACCATCGGATTGTGCAGGAAGGCCTCTGTCTTCTCGGTGACGATGATCTGGCCCTTGCTCGGCTTCACCGGCGCGTCGAGCCCGACCATCGGCGCCAGCCGCGCATTGCCGAGGCCGGCGCAGAGCACGACCTTGCCGGCCCGCATCTCGCCCCAGGAGCCGGTGATGGCGAAGCCGCCATCCTTCGGCGCTATGCTCTCGACGGGGCTGTTCGGGCGGTAGTCGACGCCGCGCCTGGCCGTCGACTCGCGCAGGGCCCGGAAGAGCTTGAGGGAATTCACATGGCCGTCGAGCGGGGAGTAGACCGAGCCGACGACACCGGGGCCGATCGCTGGCAGGCGCCGCTTCGTCTCGCCGTGATCCAGCACCTCGTAGGGAAAGTCGCTGAGCGGCTGGCTGTTGTGCAGCCGTCGCATCGCGCCGACGCGCTTGTCGAGCTCGTCCTCGGACAGGCAGAGCATGAAGCCGCCCGGCTGGCTGTGCGCGACATCGATGCCGGCCTCGCCGTGCAGGATGCTGGCGAGTTCATGCCAGGCATCGGCCGAGCGTCGCGACCAGAGCGCGTAATCGGGCATGCCGAAGCCCTTGGACTGCACCCAGACCAGCGCGAAATTCCCGCGCGACGCGCGGAAGGCCGTATCGCCTTCGTCGAGGATGGCGACGCGGGCGCCGCTGCGGGCGAGGCCGAGCGCGATCGCACCGCCGACCACTCCGCCGCCGATCACGGCGACATCGGGTTCTGTGGACATGCTGGGCACTGGATCAGCCTTTTCCGGTTCCGACGAACAGCCGGTCGAGGCCGAACAGCCTGTCCAGCGCGATCAGCAGAACGGCGGTCAGGGCGATCAGGCAGGCGGAGACGGCTGCGATGAGCGGGTCGATATTGTCCTGGATGTAGAGGAACATCCGGACGGGGAGGGTGGTGGTGGCAGGCGAGGCGATGAACACGGTCATCGTCACCTCGTCGAAGGAGTTGATCGCGGCGAGCAGCCAGCCAGACACGACGCCGGGCAGGATCAGCGGCAGCGTCACCCGGCGGAAGACCGTGGCGTGGCTGGCGCCGAGCGAGACGGCGGCATCCTCTATGCGTCGGTCCATGCCGTAGGATGCGGCCAGCACCAGCCTCAGCGCGAAAGGCAGGATGACGATGATGTGGCTGAGGACCAGTCCGAGGAAAGTGCCGGAGAGCCCGATCTGCGTGAAGAAGCGCAGGAAGGCGATGCCGAGCACGACATGCGGCACCATCAGAGGCGACATGAACAGCGCCGTCATGGCATCCCGCCCGGGGAAGCGATAGCGCGCGATGGCGAGGGCGGCCGGCACGGCGATCAGGATCGCGAAGGTCGAGGACAGCGCCGCAAGCCAGAGCGAATCCCGGAAGGCGCGCAGGAATTCCGGATAGTCGAAGATCGCCCTGAACCAGCGCAGGCTCCAGACCTTGCCGGGCAGAGAGAGATACCCCTCCGGGGTGAAGGCGACGAGGCAGACGACGGCCAGCGGCGCCAGCATGAAGACGATGAAGAGCCCGTGGAACAGGATCGCGTAGGGACCGTTGCGGCTCATTCGAACACCTGTGCGTAGCGGCGCTCGACGAAGCGGTTGGCGCCGACGGTGAGGATGACGAGCGCGAGGAGCAGGAGCACGGCGACCGCCGCTCCGAGCGGCCAGTTCAGCGTGTTGAGGAACTCGTCATAGGCCAGCGTCGCCGCGACCTTGAGCCGCCTGCCGCCGATGATGGCGGGTGAGGCGAAGGCGCTGGCGGCCAGCGCGAAGACGATGATCGAGCCGGAGAGGATACCCGGCGCGATCTGCGGCAGAATCACCCGCCGCCAGATCGTCAGGCGGTCGGCGCCGAGCGAGAGCGCGGCATTCTCGATCTGCGGATCGAGCCGCTGCAGCGAGGCCCAGACCGCGAGGATCATGAAGGGGATCAGCACATGGACGAGCGCGATGACGACGCCCGTCTCGGTGAACATGAATTCGAGCGGTTGGGCGATCAGCCCGAGTGCCATCAGCCCACGATTGACGAGGCCGTTGGAGCCGAGGAGCAGCGCCCAGCCCAGCGTACGGGCCACGACCGAAACCAGCAGCGGGCCGATGATCGCGAGCAGGCAGAGGCCGCGCCAGGCCGGCGACATCCGGTTCAGGATATAGGCTTCCGGCACGCCGACCAGGATCGCGAACAGCGTCACCAGCACGGCGATGCGCAAGGTGCGCAGGAAGACCTCGAGGAAATAACTGTCGCTGAAGATCTCCTGGAAATTCTTCAGGGTGAGCTCGGCGACGATGCCCTTGTACTGCCCCCAGTCGTAGAACGAGAGCAGCACCGTCATGCCCAGCGGGATGATGACAAGGCAGAGGAAGATGGCGAGCGCGGGCCCTGTCAGCCAATAGGGCGTCGTGCGGGCGGGAAGGGCATGGCTCATGCGTCAGCGCCCTCCGGAATCAAGGCGGCGTCCGTGGCACCGAAGCTCAGCTTCACGCTCTGGCCTTCGCCGGGGACAGAACTGCCGTCATTGTGCCGGATCAGCGTGACCGGGCCGGCGGCGCTCTCTGCCGTCAGCAGCCAATGCGTCCCCTGGAAGACGCGCGAGGTGACGCGGGCAGCGAAACCCGGCGCCCCGTCGGCCGCGAAACCCAGGCGCTCCGGGCGCACGGCGATGCGCGCCGGGCCGGAGCCGGCGCCGGCGAGCGGAACCGATAGGGCTTCGATCACGACATGGCCGCGGCCGTCGCCGGTAGCCGCCAGCACATTGGTCTTGCCGAGGAAGTTGGCGACGAAGGCGCTGGCCGGTGCGCCATAGACCGCATCGGGCGCGCCGATCTGCTCGACGCGGCCGCGATTCATCACGACGATGCGGTCGGACAGCGCCATCGCCTCGTGCTGGTCGTGCGTGACGAGGATGGTCGTCGTGCCGATCGAGCGCTGGATCTGGCGCAGCTCGCCCTGCATCTCCTCGCGCAGCTTGGCGTCGAGATTGGAGAGGGGCTCGTCGAGCAGGAGCAGCGAAGGCTTGATCACGAGCGCCCTGGCCAAGGCGACGCGCTGCTGCTGCCCGCCCGACATGCGGCGGGGATAGCGATCCTCGAACCCCTTGAGCCCGACCAGCGCCATCGCGTCGAGCGTTCGCCTCTCGCGCTGCGCCTTCTCGACGCCGCGCATTTCGAGGCCGAAGGCGATGTTCTGCGCCACCGTCATATGCGGGAAGAGCGCATAGCTCTGGAAGACGATGCCGAGGCCACGCTTGTTGGGCGCGACGGCACCGAGATCGCTGCCGTCGAGCAGGATCCGGCCGCGATCGACAGAGGCGAATCCGGCGATCATCTGCAGCGTCGTGGTCTTGCCGCAGCCGGACGGGCCGAGCAGCGAGATGAATTCGCCGCGTGCGACCGAG
The DNA here is from genome assembly GCF_044752385.1 of Allobosea sp. CER48. Classification (NCBI taxonomy): domain Bacteria; kingdom Pseudomonadati; phylum Pseudomonadota; class Alphaproteobacteria; order Hyphomicrobiales; family Alloboseaceae; genus Allobosea; species Allobosea sp. CER48. The sequence continues at coordinate 7,026 of NZ_JBIWYK010000088.1, forward strand.
AGGTCGAGGCCTTCGACCGCAACGGCGCTGCCGTAGGACTTGCCAAGGCTTTCGAGAACGAGGTGGGACATGGGCTCTGGACGTTTCGTGAGGGGGCGCCGAAACACCGCCGCCGTCCCGGGCTTGATCCGGGATCCATCGGTGGGCGTTGCGCGCCATGATGGATCCCGGATTTCCGCTTCGCTGCGTCCGGGATGACGACTGGTTGGATCAGGGGGGCTTTACCGCTCGATCTCGCGGTTCCAGCGCCTGGTCCACTCCTCGCGCCTGGCGTTGGCGACGTCCCAGTCGACGGCCTTGAGCTTCTTGACCTCCTCGCCATAGGGCAGGCCCTTCTGCTCCTCGGGAGTCAGCGTCACCGTGACATTGGCGGGGCCGAACCCGGCGCCGGTCGCCATCACCTTCTGGATCGGAGGGGACAGCATGAACTGGATGAAGGCGTTCGCTTCGGCCGCGTTCTTCGAGCCCTCGATCGGGCAGGCAGCGACGCCGAGCGCATAGCCGCCCTCCTTCGGATAGACGAATTCGACCGGGAAGCCGGTATCCGCGAAGGCCTTGACCCGGCCCGAACCCCAGACGCCGAGCACGGCCTGGCCGCTCTGGAACAGCTCGGTCATCTTTGCCGGCGAGGGCTCATAGGCGACGATATTGGGGTTGATCTCGTCCTTGAACGCCTTGAAGCCCGGTTCGATGCTGCTCTCGCCGCCACCGCCGATCTGGGCGAAGGCGATCAGCGCATGCAGGCCGTAGGTGTTGTTGATCGGCGGCACCACGACCTTCTTGCCGTAGGTCTTCGCCTTCAGGTCGTTCCACGAGGTGGGCGCGGGCCACTTGTTCTCGTCGAAAACCTTCTTGTTGTAGAACAGCCCGGTGCCGACGAGGCCGAGCCCGACGCCCTTGTTGGACTTGAACCTCATAACCGGCGCGACGTCCTTGTAGACGGCACCGTCGGTCAGCGTGCCGCAGAAGCCCAGCGCCACTGCCTGATAGGCCGGGCCGTCATCGACGATGGCGACATCGATCTGCTGGTTGCCCTTCTGCGCCTGCAGCTTGGCGAGCGTATCTGTCGAGTTTCCGGCGACGTATTCGATCTTGACGTTGGCCTGCTTCTCGAAGGCGGGAATGACCTCCTTGCGCATGGTCTGCTCGTAGGACCCTCCGTAGCCTGCGACATAGAGCGTCTTCTGCTGGGCGAACGCGGCCGATCCCGCCAGCGCGGTTCCGGTGACAAGAGCAAATGTGATGGCAAGCTTCACGGGTTCCCCTCCTCGTTTTCGAGTGATGCCATCAGGTTCAGGGCAGATTTTGAACTGGTCAAATCGAATGTTTGGCTTGGGACATTCTGAAATGTTATGTCTGCTTGCAACCGAGGGCAGGCCATGCTGAATCCCCGCCAGATCGAGGCATTCCGGACGGTGATCGTGACCGGAGGCATCACCGCGGCAGCCCAGGCGCTGAACGTCACGCAGCCGGCGGTGACGCGGCTGGTCCAGGATCTGCAGTATGCGCTCGGGCTCACCCTGTTCGTGAAACGCGGCGCCCGGCTCGTGCCGACCAGCGAGGCGCTTACGCTCTATCGGGAGGTCGAACGGCAATTCGTCGGCCTGGAGCGTATCGAGAACGCGGCCCGCAATCTGCGCGAGGGGCGCGCCGGTTCGCTGCGGGTGGCGGCTCTGCCCGCTTTCACCGTCGGCTTCCTGCCGCGCTTGGTCGGCCGCTATCTCAAGCAGAGGCCGGACCTGGAGATCGCCATCTACGGCAGCATTTCCACGCAGGTCGTCGATTGGGTAACGTCCGGCTTCTGCGAGGTCGGCTTCGCGCAATTGCCGCTGGATTTTCCGGGGATCGATATCGAGATCATGCCTGCGACAGCGCCCGTCGCCATCCTGCCGACGGGACACAGGCTCGCTGCCAAGGCCGAGCTGGCGCCGGAGGATTTCGCCGGAGAGCCATTCGTCTCGCTCGAGCAGTCGACGCAGCTTCGCTACCGCATCGATGCGCTGTTCTCGGCGCATCGCGTCGCTCGCCAGACCCGCGTCGAGACCCCGCTGTCGATGATCGCCTGCGGGCTTGTGGCCGCCGGCGCAGGCCTCTCCGTGGTCGACCCGTTCACTGCGGCCGAATATGTGGGCAAGGGCGTCGAGGTGCGGCCGCTCAATCCGTCGGTGACCTACGACATCGCCACGATCTGGGCTGCCGGCCGCTTCCGCTCGGCGGTCGCGCAGGATTTCGCCGACCGCTTGCGGGCAGAGGTACTGGCCTATACCGGCGAGATCGCGCCCGCTTC
>NZ_JBIWYK010000089.1:0-9225 GCF_044752385.1 Allobosea sp. CER48
CCCGGAAGACGCGTTGGGCGTGGTCCATGACGGGTTTGGCGAGGAACGAGAGGGCTGTTCGGTCTTCGGTTGAGATGAAGACTTCGACGGGCATTCCGGGGAGGAGGCGGCGGTCGCCGAGGGCGATGGCGGCGTCCTCGATCTGGACTTCGCCGACATAGAAGCTCTGGCCGCTGGCGGGATCCTTCGTCGTCGCCGGCGAGAGATGGGTGAGCTTGCCGGAGACTTCCGGTGTGGTGTTGCGGTTGAAGGCCGAGAAGCGCATCCGCGCGGTCTGGCCGACATGGACCTGGTCGATGTCGCCGGGGGCGACGCGGATCTCGACCATCAGCCTGGAGTTGTGCGGCACGACGGTGGCGAGCCGTGCCGCCGGGGTGATGACGCCGCCGACGGTGAAGATCATCAGCTCGTTGACCGTGCCGGCGATCGGCGCGCGGATGTCCATGCGCGCGAGCCGGTCCTCGTTGGCGACGTGGCGGTCGTTCAGCTCGGAGAGCTTGGCCTCGACCTGGCGCAGCTCGCGCTGGGCCTCGGTACGCGCCGTTTCGTCGATCGCGATGATCTGGAGGCGGGCATCGCTGATGCGCAGCTTCGAGCGGGCGAGCGTGGCGTCGATCTCGCCGCGCTCGCCGAGCAGCCTTGCCCATTCGCGGTTGATGTTGAAGACCTTGACGCCGTCGATGAAGCCTTTCTGGTAGAGGCCGAGATACTTGCCGCGCTCGAGCTCGACGAGCCTGATCTCCTCGATCTTGGCGACCTGGCGTGCCTCCAGGCCGCGGATCTCCTCGCCGGACTGGACGATCGCGATCTCCAGCTGCTCCTTGCGGCTGTCGCGATTGGCCTTGTTGCCGGTGAAGAGGCGGGTCTCGCCCTCGCGGATATGGTCGACCTCGTCGGAGAGCCTGGCGATCTCCGCCGGATAGGTGACGCTCGCGAGATTGTCGCGCTCGGCGACCAGGCGGGCCTTGCGGCCGAGGTTCTCGGCGAGCTGCGAGCGGATGATCGAGAGTTCGGCGCGGGTCTGGACGTCGTCGAGCCGGAACAGGATCTGGCCTTCCTCGACATGGTCGCCCTGCCGCACCGCGATCGACTGGACGATGCCGCCGTCGCGGTGCTGCACCTCCTTGAGGTTCTGGTCGATCTTGACCGCCCCCTGGGTGACGACGGCGCCGTTCAATGCCGCAGTCGCGGCCCAGCCGCCGCAGCCCAGCACGAGCAGCAGCGCGAGGGCCGAGCCGGCGACGACATGGCCGCGCAACCGGAAGTTCAGGCGCCCGTCGCGGGCGGCCGGCTTTTCACCTGTGGCGGTGAAGTCGTGATTATGCGCGTTCATGGCGCTTTCCCCTCGCCGCCGGGTGGCCCGGCCGGCTCTTGCCTCAGACGTAATAGAGCTTGTGGTTGCCGTAGATCTCGATGGAGAAGTCCTTCGCCTCCTGCTGCTCGACATAGACGTCGACATAGGTGCGTTCGTGCTCGCCGATCTTCTCGATGCGGAAGCGGAAGGGGCGGCTGTCGCTGTCGTCGCCATAGGCCTGGCCGAAGCCGTCGCCATCGCCGTCGCGGCGATCCTCGTCGTCGTCATCGTCGCGGTGCGAGCGGAGCTGGTACTGCCTGACGACGATGCGGTCTCCGGCCTCGAGGTCGAGGATCTGGTGCACGAGATCGTCGGTCCGCCCGGGGGCGTCCCCGACGGCGAAGACGAAGCGGTCGTCGCCCTCGCCGCCCTTGAGCGTGGCGGCCTTCTCCCCGACGATCAGGCAGTCGTCGCCGCTGCCGCCGAGGATGGTCTCGAAATCGATCACCGTGTCCTCGCCGATCTCGATGCCGACGGCCTTGCCGCGCGTCAGGTCGACGGTGACGCCGTGCTCGGTGGCGGAGAGGTCGAGGGTGTCGTGGCCCTCGCCGCCGTCGTAGCAGTCGGCTGCGGCATCGCCGGTGGCGACGATCCAGTCGTTGCCGGTGCCGCCTTCGACCCGGTCGGCGCCGGCGCCGCCATCGAGCACGTCGTCCCCGGCGCCGCCGGCGATGACGTCGGCGCCCTCCCCGCCGAAGACGCGGTCGTCGCCGCCGCCGGCCAGGACGCAATCGTCCCCGGCGCCGGCATCGACCACGTCGTTGCCATTGCCGAGGGTGACCCGGTCGTCCCCGGCGCCGGCGCGCACGGTGTTGTTGCCGTCGCCGGCGGTGACGACGTCGTTGCCGGGGCCGGCGTCGATGATGTTGTCGCCGGAGCCGCCATCGACCGTATCGTCGCCCTCGCCCGCATCGATGATGTCGTTGCCGGCACCGCCGGTGATCACGTCGTTGCCGGCGCCGCCGTAGATCGTGTCGTCGCCGTCGCCGCCATGCAGGCTGTCGTTCCCGGCGCCGCCATGGATGACGTCGTTGCCGGCGCCGCCGAAGACGATGTCGTTGCCGGCTCCGGCATCGATCTGGTCGTTGCCGGCGCCGCCGGCGATGTGGTCGTTGCCGGCGCCGGTCACCACGATGTCGTTGCCGCCGCGCGCATCGACGATGTCGTCGCCGCCGAGGCCGCTGATCCGGTCGGCGCAGTCGCTGCCGAGCAGCCTGTCGTCGCCCGCCGTGCCGTCGACGTCGAGGAACTCGAGCACGCGCAGCGTCGCCGTCTGGCGCACGTAATCCTCGCCGTCGCTGATCCAGTAGGTCAGCGTGACCGTGCCGTACCAGCCGCCTTGCGGCTTGAACACCCAGCCCCCTTCGGCGGCGGCGAGCTGGCCGTTCGAGGCCCGCAGCCCGATGATCGAGAGCGGGTCGGCATCGGCGTCGCTGGCGCCCATGAGGAGGGCGAGGCTCGCGATCATCAGGGTCTGGCAGCCGCCGATATCGGCGAGCTGGACCGGGCCGGATACGCGCGGGGCACGGTTGCGCGGCTCCTGCGGGGTCGGGTCGTCGTCATCGCCGCCCCCGCCGGGCTTCGTGTCCGGGCCGTGCCTGTCGGGGCCGGCATCGGCCGGGCGGCCGGCATCGCCGGTCGGCGTCCGGGCGCTCGCCTCCGACGGGGAGGCGCCGCCACCGACGGCCGCCAGCGAAAGGCTGCGCCAGCCATTGTCGTTGTTCGCCGAGAAGCCGGCACCGAACTCGAAGATCGGCGAGGGATAGCGCGGCAGCGGCAGCTGCCCGTAGTCGATCAGCCGCGAGTCGATGTTGAGGAAATCCGGGAGGCCCGGGACGACATAGCCCGGCCCGCCGGTTCCGACCGCCCTGGCCGCGGGTGGTTCCTGGCCCAGCGACCCGGTCTCGTCGACGTCCGGCCCCTGGGCCGGCGCCCGCCCGTCGTCTTCGGCGACAGCCTGGTTGCGCGGGGCCTCCGCGGCCGCGGCGTCGTCCTTCGCCGCGGGGGGCGCCGCGGCATCGGTGCGCGCCTGGCCGGGGAACAGGCTCTTGAGGTAGATCGCCACCGCGGTGACGGCAAGCGCGAGCACGCCCGGCCAGCGGGGCGCCGGCGCCGCTTCGGCCTGCACCCGGCGATAGATCTGGCCGGCATCGGGAGCCTGGCTCTCCGCCGGCCTGGCGGTCTTGATCGTGATCATGCCGGCACCCGTCCGTGAAGGGCTGCGGGATGGTCGCCGAGCCCGACGGCCCGCGGCATGGCGGCCGGGCGCTCGACAGTGTTCGCGGCCGGCGCCCCGCTCGCGGCGCGCGGCTGGGCCGGCGCGAGGATCTTGTCGCGCGGGCCGAAGGCGACGAGCTTGCCCGCCTGGATCAGCCCGACATCGTCGACGGCCTGGAGCACGCTGGGCCGGTGCGCGACGATGACGACGATGCCGCCGCGGGCCTTGACCTGCCCGATCGCGGCCGTGAGCGCCGCCTCGCCCTCGCCGTCGAGATTGGAGTTCGGCTCGTCCATCACGACCAGGAAGGGATTGCCGTAGAGCGCCCGCGCCAGCCCGATGCGCTGGCGCTGGCCGGCCGAGAGGGCCGTGCCCTGCGGGCCGAGCTGGGTCTTGTAGCCCTGCGGCAACCGCAGGATCATCTCGTGGATGCCGGCAGCGGCGGCGGCCTCGACCACCTTCGCCGGCTCGGCATTCTCCGCCAGGCGCGAGATGTTCTCCTCGACGGTGGCATCGAGCAGCGCGACCTCCTGCGGCAGGTAGCCGAGATGGCGGCCGATCGCCTCCTCCGGCCATTGCTCGAGCTCGGCGCCGTCGAGGCGCACGGCTCCCCGCAGGATCGGCCAGATGCCGGTGATCGCCCGCACCAGCGTGGTCTTGCCGCCGCCGCTCGGGCCGATGATGCCGACGGCCCGGCCGGCCTGGACATCGAAGCTCGCCTCGCTGAGCAGGACCTGTCCGCTGCCCGGCGCCGCCACCGTGATCCTGTCGATCTTCAGCGACTGGCGCGGCGCCGGCAGTTGCATCGGCTCGACCGCCTTGCTCAGCGCCGTCATGGTCTCGCGCAGGCGCTGGAAGGCCATGCGCGCGGCGACGAAGGGCTTCCAGTTGGCGATCGCCTGGTCGACCGGCGCCAGCGCGCGGGCCGAGGCGACCGAGGCCGCGATGATCGCGCCGGCGGAGAGCTCGCCCTTGATGGTGAGATAGGCGCCGAGCCCCAGCGTCGCCGATTGCAGCACCATGCGCAGCACCCGGGAGATCGCGCCGAAGGTGCCGCCGAGATCGCTGGAGCGCGTCTGCAGCAGCAGGTGCTCGCGGTTGACCTCGTCGAAGCGCTCGACCGCGCGCGGCGCAAAGCCCATCGCCTTCAGCACCTCGGCATTGCGGGCGTTGCTGTCGGCGATGGCGCCGCGCGTGACGGCCGCCTGCCGGGTCTCGCTGTTGATGCGCCGGGTCAGGACCTCGCTGAGCAGCGTCAGCAGCGTCAGCACCACGGCGCCGGCCAGGGTCAGCCCGCCGAGCCAGGGATGCAGGAAGTAGACGAAGGCCAGGTAGAGCGGGATCCAGGGCAGGTCGAACAGCGCGCCCGGCCCCTGCCCGCCGAGGAAGCTGCGGACCGTATCGACGTCGCGGCCGCGCTCCATCGCCTCGGCCGTCGAGAAGCCGAAGCGCGGCATGTCGATGGTGACGCGATGCGCGACCGGCGCGATCTCCTTGTCGAAGCGCGCGCCGACCCGCACCAGAACCTGCGAGCGGATGACGTCGAAGCAGCCCTGGAAGAGATAGAGCCCGATGGCGAGCGCCGAGAGCGCCGCCAGCGTCTGGATGCTGCCGCTGGTCAAGGCGCGGTCGTAGACCTGCATCATGTAGAACGAGCCGGTCAGCGCCAGCAGGTTGATCAGGCCCGACACCGCGAACAGGAAGAGCACGATGCCGCGCAGGCCGCGGGTGAGGCGGGCGGCATCCCGCTTGCGGGCGGAGGAGAGTGTCCTGGAGGAGAGTGTCTTGGACGGTGCCATCTTGGCCCCCGAAAACTGCGAGTGAAGAGAAGGATCGGGCGGGCGGCCCCCCGGCCCGCCCGCCCGCTGCCGGTTCGATCAGACGATGAAGTTGCTGCCCGTCAGGTTGTGGCTGCCCTTCAGGTTGATCTGGAACTCGGCATCCGTCGCCGCGTCGACATTGCCCTTGACGATGGTGTACGCGCCGTCCGCCCGCGTCTCGTAGGTCACCGTCAGCTGGGCCGAGGCCGTGAAGCTTCCGCCATTGGCCAGCGTGAAGCTCTGGTTGCCGGCCTGGGTCGCGTCCGCGTCGATCGCGCTCAGATCGAGGCGGTCGCCGGGCTGGAAGTCGAGGATGGTGTCGCCATCCGCCCCGGCCGCGCTCAGGAAGCGGAAGGTGTCGTTGCCCGCCCCGCCCTCCATCACGTTCACCGCCTCGCTGGCCGTGATCGTGTCGTTGCCGGAGCCGGTCGCGACGTTCTCGATGCCCCACAGCGTGTCGGTGCCGCTCTGGCTGCTGACCGCCTGGCCGCGCCCGTTGAGCCCGTTGCCGAGATCGACGGTGAGATTGGCCGTGATCGCCGAGAAGTCGAGCGTGTCGATGCCGGTGCCGCCATCGATCTCGTCGCCGAAATAGGTGTCGTCGCCATCGCCGGCGGCGGCAATGATGAGATCGTCGCCGCTGCCTGCGACCACCGTGTCGTTGCCGGCGCCGGCATCGATCAGGTCGTCGCCCGCCCCGCCGAAGATCCGGTCGTTGCCGGCCTCGCCATAGAGCATGTCGGCGCCGCCCCCGCCGAAGACCTGGTCGTCGCCCGCTCCGGCGAAGACCACGTCGCGGCCATCCCCCGCATCGACGAAATCCGCCCCCTCCCCGGCCGAGATCGCATCGGCCCCGCCATGGCCGGTCAGGGTATCGTCCCCGGCGAGGCCGACGAGGTTGTCCGCCCCCGCCGTGCCGATCAGCACATCCGCCGCCGCCGTGCCGCTGCGCAGCGCGCCCCCCGTCGCAGGGTTCGGATTGGGCGCCGGCGTACCCGGGCCGTCATCGTCATCGTCGCAGCCGCAGGACGGATCATCCCCGTCATCATCGTCGTCGCCGCCCGAAGACGTGTCGTCGTCGTCTTCGTCGTCGTCGGCGTCTTCATCGTCGCCGCCCGAAGACGCGCCGTCGTCGTCATCATCATCCTCGTCGTCATCACCCTGACCGTCGTCCTCGCCCTCGTCATCCTCGTCGTTCACCTCGAAGATGTTCTCGGGCAGGTCCGTCAGGCCGGTGTTGCGCGCGATGATGTCGGCGAATTCCTGGCCGTCGATGAACTCCTCGTAGAAGTCGAAGGCCTCCAGCCGATCCTTGTAGTAGAACCGGTCGGCTTCCTGCAGGCGGTCGAACTGCTCGTGCAGCACGACCCAGAAGGTCTGGCCGACCATGCCGCCATTGATGTGCTTCTCGGCGAGGCCACCGACCCAGAGATCGACGCGATCGATGCCCTTCACCGTGTTGCCGTTGACGAGCGCGATGTCGGGATTGGCCGCGACGAAGGCCGCGAGCTTCTCCGGCGTATCGAGCACGAGGTCGGGATAGGCCTGCTTGAATTGCGCGATGACCGTATCGCTCAGTCCATTGCGTGCCTGGAAGTCTTCCCAGGAGGCGTAGGCCGACATGTTGCCGGCATAGCCGACCGCCTCCGCGACGTAGGAGTTCTGCGAGGCGGCGAGGTCCTTGCGGATCTGGTTCAGCGTACCGAGGCCGACATCACGGCCGCGGGCCACGTTGAACGAGAACAGGTCGGCCTGGATACGCACGAGATCGTTGCGCACGGCGTCGACGATGTTGAAGTCGACCTGCTCGGCCGGCTGCGTCGCGATGCCTTCCAGGATCGGGTTGATGCCGTACTGCTCGTAGCCGGGTTGCGGCACATAGCCGTACTGCGCGAGCTGGGAAAGCGGCATCGTGAAGACGTCGGCATCGTTGCTCGGGTTCAGGAAGGCATCGAACAGCGCCACCTGCTTGGGCTGGCCGTTGGCGTCCATCACCGTGATGGTCTGGCCGATCAGCGAATGGCCGACCCGGTACACCGCCGCCGCGAATTCGTGCGAGATGCCGGGGTCGGCGTCGGGGTTGTAGCCATTGTTGCCATGGTCGCCGTCGCCGCGGATGCCGCCGATCAGCGCATCCGCGAACTCGGTGAACACCACGCGCTGGTATTCGGCCTCGTTGAGGACCTTGGCCGCCTCGAACAGCTCCTGCTCCGTGCCGGTGAAGCCGGAGGCGAGCAGGTTGTCGACGTGGAAGTTGTGGTTGCGCGCCCAGATGGTGTGCATCGAGGTGAGCGTGAAGTTCTCGTTCGCCCGGCCATCGCCCGCCACATAGTGGTCGAGCAGGCTGATGAACGGGTTGGTGTCGAGCAGAAGCGGCTGGCCGGAGCCCATGAAATTGTTCGCGAGCTTGCCGTAGACCTGCGGATCGAAGGCGCCATCCGGCCCGATCAGGTTGCCGGTCGCGGTCTCCGACACCGGATAGTTGGAATAATAGGTACGGAAGGCGATCTGGCCGCCGGGTAGCGACGGGTCGGTGAAGACCGTGTTGTTGTCCCAGTGATGCTGGATCGCCTCGCGCAGGGTCGGCAGCAGGCTGAAGGAGGGATTGGACGGGTCCGGCGCCCCCTTGAGCAGATAGGACGTCAGGCCGCCCTCACCGTCGCCCTGCCGCAGGAACTGGCCGATGAGGCTGTGCGAGCCATAGGCCTGGTTCTGGTCGACGAAGGTCGAGGTCTTGTTGAGGTGCTGGGGCACGCCCTCGTCGTCGATCGCGAAGACCTCGCCGCGGGTCAGGTCGGCCGGGTTGCCCTGGCCGGGCTGGCCGATACCGGGCGCACCGATCTGCACCGTGCCGTTGACGGCGTTCTTCGGGATGAAGTCGAGCCCGTGGTCGAAATACTGGCCGAACGCCATGAAGAAGATGTTGGCGTTGTTGCTGGCGTGGGGCAGCCCGGCTTCCTGCGCGCCGAGGATGTTCGAGATCGCGCGGGGGTCCAGCCCTTCATAGATCGGGTTGAGCTCGCGGTTGTCGATCCCGGCGTCGTAGTCGCCGTAGCGCGCCTCGGTCAGCCGGATGAACGGCGTGTCGGCAGCGCCCCATTCCGGATTGTCCTCGTTGTTGCCGGCGCCCGAAAGCGTCCGCACGCCGAGCGCGTGATCGGCATCGTCCTCATCGGCGAAGGGCCGCTGGCCGTTGATGAGCTTCTTGAGCCCATCGATATCGCGCTGGGACATTTCGAAGCCGCCGCGCGGCTGATCGTCCTCCTCGCGGATGATCGGCGTGCCGGCGGATGCGAAGGTGATCGAGTGAGCCCCGTTCGAGAGCGTCGTCGTCCCGTTCGGATTGACGGTGCTGACGTAGTCGGCGGGCGAGCTGCCCTCCATCAGCTCGATCACGTCCTGCGGGCGCAGCGTGCCGACGATGGTGTCGTTGCCGCCGTTCGAACGGAACAGGATGCGGTGGGCCGAGGCCAGGCTCGAAATATCGACCGTGTCGTCCCCGCTCGAACCGTTGATGGTGATCGTGCTCGTGCTCAGGCTGGTCGGCCCGAAATTCCCGATCGGCAGCACCGTGTCGTTTCCGGCCCCGGTGTTGATCACGATCTCCTCGATATTGTCGAGCTCGGCGATGATCGAGCCGTTGTTGGTGCCGTTGCGGGTGATGACGATCTCGGTATTGGCCGCAATCGCGAGCCCCGCAGCCAGCGCCGCCGCCCGGCTGTAGACCCGGTAGGTCTCGCTGCTGCCGTCGCCATTCACGACGAAGGTGTCGGTGTTGGCCCCGCCGTCGACGAGGTCGCGATCGTCACCGACCGCCCAGACGACGGTATCGT